>DASZKL010000110.1:0-2560 GCA_035947015.1 Rubrobacteraceae bacterium | reverse complement strand
GTGCTCCTCGCCTCTACCGCCGCCGTTGCCTTCGCTTCGGAGGCGTTCGTCGGGGCCATCGAGCCGTTTGCCGAGGAGTACGGCATCGCTGAGCTTTTCGTCGGCGTCATAATCGTCCCCATAGTCGGTAACATCGCCGAGCACATAGTCGGGGTCCAGATCGCCTACAAGAACAGGATGGACTTCTCGATGGCGATATCCTTGGGCTCCTCCATCCAGGTCGCCCTCCTCGTGACCCCGATCCTGGTCTTCCTCGGCCCCCTCCTCGGCAACCCCTTGAGGCTCGTCTTCACCCCGCTGGAGCTCGGCGCCCTGGGAGCGGCGGTGTTGGTGACGGGATTCATCGCCCTCGACGGCAGGTCCAACTGGTTAGAGGGTGCGATGCTCTGCGGCGTCTACATCATCTCCGCGATCGCCTTTTTCTTCTCGTAGGTTCGAAGGGATCTGTCGATCTAGAGAGCCACCAGCGCTGGAGGGCGATCATGACGAAGAGCCAGGCACCTCCCAGAAGCCAGCCACCTAGGACATCCGTCGCCCAGTGAGCTCCGACGTACACGCGTGAGAGGCCACTCGACAAGAGGAGCAAGCCCCCGACCGTCACGATCGCAACGCGCCGCCGCGGTCGCCAGATCAGATATCCGACCATGCCGAGGAACACCGCCGTGAAAAACGAGGTGATGCTCGGGAAGGAGTAGCTCTCCGGGGAGTCGTAGACCCGCACGAGATCCACAGTCGGGCGCGGACGCGCCACGAGGCCCTTGATCACCACCCCGACCAACACCCCCGTGGAACTCGCCAGCAAGATAGAGAGGGCGGCCAACCACCGTCTCGCCACAAGCGCGATCAGGACCGCCAGGGGCGACAAGCTCCACACGATGTCGCTGGCACGCGCGAGCCAGAACCCCAAGAGACCGTCGGGTCGCGGCTGCTGGATCATCCACGACAAGGCAAGATCCCCCGGTAGAGGACCTGCTCCACGAGCAGCGAACGCAAGCGCCGATCCAGACGCCAAGAACGCGACCCAGACGGCGATCATCCATCTCACGACGTTCGTGTGGGTCGCTGAGCCGACTCCCCCTCGCCAAGACTCTCTCACGGCCGGTGGCTAGCCCTTTTCGGCAGCGATGCTGTACATCAGGGGCACAGCGGGTACGTCCTCGGGTGGAACCGTCCGTCGCCCAGGGAGCTGCCGCATACCCTCGAAGTGTCGCTCCCCGTTCGCGTGCGGGTACTCTTGGAGGGTTGCGATTCTCAACCCGGCTCTGGCGAGCGCCGTTACGACCTCCCCGAGCCCCCACCGGAAGAGGTGGCAGCGATGGGGATTCTCGAAGTCCCGCTCCCCTTCGACGAACCCCGCGGGCGTCAGCCCGCCCCCGGACTCGCCGACGTAGTCGCCAACCCCTTCCTGGAGGAGCCGCGGTTCACCGCCCGAGGGGTAATCATCAGCGAGGTTCCACCGTTCGTCGAACATCTCCGCTGCCGGGTGGAATTCCACGAGCACGAAGCGCCCGTCAGGCTCGAGGACCGCGGCTATCCCCCGAGCCCAGGCCTCGAGATCTGGGAGCCAGCAGACAATCCCGTAGGATGAGAAAACTATGTCGAAGCGTCGTTCTGCGAGCGCCGCCTCCGCGAGCCAGTCGTAGATGTCGGCGCGTTCGAACTCGGCAACGATGCCGGTCTCCGAGGAGAGCCTGCGCGCGTAATGGATAGCCTCGTCGCTGATATCCACCCCTGTGACCGCGGCCCCGAGCGAGGCCAGGCTAAGTGAGTCGCCGCCGGAGTTGCATTGCAGGTGGAGGAGCGTTTTGCCTTCGAGGTCTCCGAGCAACGCGCGCTCCTCAGGGAAGAGGGTGCTGCCGCCCTCTCGCAGGTATCCGGCGAGATCCCCGCGGTGGCTGTCGTGTACTCCTGCGACCGCGTTCCAGGAGAGCCGGTTCTGCTCGCGATGTTTCCTGCGATCCACGGGCAGATTTTACCTCCTAACCCTTGCCCTCAGCGTATCCGCTCCGCCACAACTTCCTCGAGGACGCGCAAGAAGCTCGTGGCCGTGTCCTCCCAGCGGGGGAGATCTTGGGCCCGGCGGCGGGCGGCGGCGGACATCCTCTCCCGCAGGGCAGCGTCTGTCAGGAGGAGATCCAGGGCCCCCGAGAGCGCCTCCACGTCACCCGGCTCCACCAGAAGAGCGGCCTCCTCGCCGACAAGGTCAGGGACAGGACCGACGTTACACGCGATAACCGGAAGCCCGTGGGAGAGCGCCTCGGCGTAGACGATGCCATAGCCCTCGTATCGGGAGGGCAATACGAAGAGGTCGACTGTGGCGTAGGCTCTCTCGAGCGTCGCGTCGTCTACGGGTCCCCTCACGGTGATGGCGGTATCGGGAGAGGCGGCTATGGCGGCGCGCACGGAGGACGTATAGGCGGGATCGGCGTCGGTCTCGCCGACGAGCTCGAGCGACGCCCCCTGACGCTCGTGGACGGCCCACGCCCGCACCAGATCCAGTATCCCCTTGCGCGGTATCCACTGGGCAACGCAGAGGGCGCGCACCGCACCTCCGCGAAGC
>DASZKL010000109.1:0-3138 GCA_035947015.1 Rubrobacteraceae bacterium | reverse complement strand
TTCGAAGGGTTCGTCTACTTGGCACTTGGCCTCTGTCGATGCGCCGATATCCTTCGAGTGGCATCATGCGTGGTGTCGCACTGCTCGTGGGGGGAAACGGGAAGGAGAAGTGATGAGCGAGCGCGACGGATACGAGCCAGGCGTTCCCTGCTGGGTCGCCGCGGCTCACCCAGACCCGGAGAAGGCTGTGACCTTCTACACGGAATTGTTTGGCTGGGAGGCCACCAACCTGATACCGTCCGGGTCCCCGAGCAAGTACTTCCTCTGCACGCGTCGCGGCCGCGACGTCGCCGCGGTCGGCTCGGCGCGCGACGCGGGCGCCCCGCCGGTTCCCGCGTGGGACACCTACATCTGGGTCGAGAGCGCCGACGACGCCGTCGCCAAGGTTACCGATGCAGGCGGCAGAGTGATCAGCGAGCCGTTCGACCTCCTCGATGCCGCCCGCGTGGCGGTCGTCGCAGATCCGGCGGGTGCTGTGTTCGGAGTGTGGCAGCCAGGTGAGCACAGGGGCGCCGGGCTCGTCAACGAGCCGGGTGCGTGGGCAATGAGCCAGCTCAACACCCGTGATCCGGAGGGCGCGAAGGTGTTCTACGGCGATGTGTTCGGCTGGGAGACCGACACCTTCGATATGGGCGGAGGTGAGATTACGCTGTGGCGCCTCCCCGGCTACGTCGGCGGCGAACCCACGCAGCCAGTCTCCCGAGAGGTGGTTGGCGTGATGGTGCCGATGAGCGACGACCGACCCCCCGAGGATGTGCCGGCTCACTGGAGCGTCGACTTCTGGGTCGACGATGTCTACGCGGCCACCGACAGGGCCGTTGAGCTCGGCGGCGAGGTCAAGATTCCACCCTTCCACACCTCGGTCGGCAGGACCGCCATCCTGGCAGACCCCCAGGGTGCTGGGTTTTCGGTGAGCAGGGTTGGCCCAGGTGCGTAGTCGGCGCCGCCCGGGTTCAGAGCTTGAGGGGCGCGCTGGCGCCGAGAACCCGACCAAGATGGTTTTTGGCCTGCACGGCGACGTAAGGATCGGAGGATCGCACCGACATGACCGTCTCGAAGCCATCCCGGGGGACCGATCGCACGGACTCCAGTTGGCCCGGCAACGGGCCAGCGAGCACCTCCCAGGTGGCCACCTCCGTGGCACCGTTCCAGCTGGCGTAGACCGTTACCCTGCCTTCGGTTCCGGGTTCGGCTGCGACGGCCGGGGCGTCTGTCGGATGTCCCTTCCATGGGAAGCGGAATGCCCTGTAAGACTCGCAGTCCGGTGGGAAGTGAGCATCAAAGAGCAGCTTTCCGTCGTAGGAGTACTCTGAGATGAAGGGTGCACTGCCCCAGCCGATGAACACGTTGGCGTTGGGCAAGAGCTGCACGTTTCCCTGTGAGGTAGTGAGCAGCTTCTGGGGGGAGGTGTACTCGCAGCGCAGGGTTGCCCTCATCCTCTTCTCGTCGAGCTCTATCACGATGCCGCGGGATTGCTCGTGCACCTTCGGCCGCGCCCCGTTATCGAAGATGGTAATGGTGCCGTCCTCGTGACGGCGGGCATCGTGCTGGAAGGCGCTCTGGGTGCCTTGACCCATCTCGAAGTCGCTATTTTTCCCTCCGAGGCGCCACAGGACGTCGCCGCTATTGCGCTCTAGTTTGTAGACGGTCCAGGTATTGCGGGAGGAGACGATCAGGTTGTCGTCGTGGTCTACGTCTATGGAGTTTATGTGGAAGTAATCATAGAGATGCTCGGGATTATCGGGCTGCTTGGCGTAGGACTCCTCGATGCCGACGTGCTCCAGGCTGTGCCACTCAAAGAGCACTCTACCGGTTTCTATATCTACCTCCTGGGCGATGCCATCCCACACCTGGCCGTACTCCGGGCCGCCGATAGGGGAGAGGTCCGCTCGTCTCGGGACGTAGGCAGTCAAGAGCGCGGTGTCCTGCGGGGTGATGAGGAACTCGTGCAGGTCTCCCCGAAAGCCGTTGCCCGCACGGACCCTGGCTATCTCGCGGTAAGAGCCATCGAAGATCACGTACTCGCCGATGCCGTGGCCCTGAATGACCCTCCCCTCCCACCAGGTGAGCACAGGTCTACCCCGGTAGTACTGCATCTTGAAGTCCCTGGCGGACGCGTACTCGCCATACCACACGAGTTGCCCGAGATCGTCGATGATCATCGGGCCGTAGTCCCCCGTCCCTTCCTTCAATGCGGCGAAGATGTAGCCCGGGGCGGTGTCGTCGTGCGCCTGCGTGGTAGTCACCTCGATTGCGGCCGGGCTAAGGTCGGGGCGCGAGCGGAAGTCCCACACGCGCTCCCTAGGCGCGGGTGAAATACTCGGCAAGGCGCAGCCCACCGCGTTCGTCAAGGCGAGGTAGGTAGCACCGGCGCCCAGCGCTTTGAGAAAGCGGCGGCGTGTGAACTTTGAGCCCATCGCAGAAGCCTACACTCTCGAGCCGGAGCTGGGCTAGGCGACCTTGCGGAGGTCACTCCTCTCCTCGGCGTCGGGCGGCCAAGAGCCCACGCCATGTCATAATGAGTCGCCAGCCACGGGAGGAGGTGTCCCCATGACCGACGAGAGCCGTGAAATCCAGGGCCAGTCCAATGATAATCAGGGCGAGGCCGTGCCCCTGAACTGGGCCTGCACGAACTGCGGCTACCACGTAGAAGGAGAACTCCCGGAGAAGTGTCCCGAGTGTGGCGAGGGCCAAGAGATGTTTGAGGAAGTGCCCATACCGGGGTATTAGAGCTGTCAGCACTTCAGCACGCTTCGGCTTCGCCTTCGCTCGTCAGCACGCCTGCTTCGCAGGCTTTTCAGCATTTCAGCTTGAACGGCCGCTCGGCTCTCTCGAGTGCTGCGTAGAAACGAATCGCCCCTCATTGCTGACCAGCTGACAAGTCGCCCTGCGGGCGACGTGCTGAGAAGCGAGGGCCGGTAGGCCCGAAGCGTGCTGACAAGGCGCGAA
This sequence comes from Rubrobacteraceae bacterium, assembly GCA_035947015.1. Taxonomy (GTDB): domain Bacteria; phylum Actinomycetota; class Rubrobacteria; order Rubrobacterales; family Rubrobacteraceae; genus JALYGY01. The sequence continues at coordinate 189 of DASZKL010000109.1, read as the reverse complement.
GCGCCGTGCTGACGAGCCGACGACCGCAGGGAGCCAGCGTGCTGAAGTGCTGACTAGCTCAGAAAGACCACTCCCGGATGAGCCTGTCCTGGAAGATCTCGAAGTCCGTTGCGTCATCGTCGGCGCCTTCGAGCCTGGCTATGATGTCGGCTATAGTCTCGTCGGTACGGGCCATGCGGTTGGCGAGGG
>DASZKL010000108.1:0-2564 GCA_035947015.1 Rubrobacteraceae bacterium | reverse complement strand
CGCTGCTCTATGCCCATCGGGCGCCCGCGCCTGCCCGAAAGATCGCCCATGATGTCACCGACGAGCTCCGTAGGCGCGAGCACCTCGACCTTCACGTAGGGCTCGAGGAGGACCGGGTTTGCCTGCTCCACAGCGTTCTTGAAGGCCATCGACCCGGCCACCTTGAAGGCCATCTCCGAGGAGTCCACAGAGTGGAAGGCGCCGTCGTAGAGCCTGACCTTCACGTCAACGACGGGGTAGCCTGCGATAGACCCTTCGCGCATCGCCTCCACTATCCCCTTCTCGACAGCCGGGATGAACTGACGGGGGATCGCCCCGCCGACGATGGCGTCCTCGAACTCGAAGCCCTCGCCGCGCGCGAGCGGCGAGACCTCGATCCTCGCGTCCCCAAACTGCCCGCGGCCGCCGGTCTGCTTCTTGTAGCGGCCCTGGGCCTGGGCCGTGCCCATGATCGTCTCCATCAAGGGGACCTTTGGCGCCCTCGCCTCGACCTCGACCCCATATCGGTGTTGTATGCGCTCAAGGGCCAGCTCGACGTGCATCTGCGCGAGTCCTGCCAGAATATCCTCCCCCGTCGCCCCGGAGCGCTCGAGCTTCAGCGAGGGATCCTCGTCAACCATGCGCTTTATCGCGTCGAAGACCTTCTCCTCCTCGCCGCGGGCCTTCGCCCCGACAGCGAACGCCGACGTCGGCTCCGGCAACTCTACCGGCTCGTAGACCATCTGCTTGCCCGGCTTGCACAGAGTGTCGAAGGTGTTGGTGTCCTTGAGCTTGGCGATGGCGATGATATCCCCTGCGACAGCCTCGTCGACCGGTGACCTCTCCTTGCCCACGAGGTGGGAGATGCCCCCAAGCCTCTCTGAGGAGCCCGTGCGCGGATTGATGAGCGCCTCGTCCGAGCGGCAGCGGCCGCTCACGACCCTGAGTACGCTCAAGCGGCCTGCGTACGGGTCGACGTAGGTCTTGAACACGTAGGCGGAGAAGGGTCCATCGGGGTCGCAGGGGACCTCTTCGCCCTTGTCGTCGATCCAGCGCGAGCGATCCACCGGGCTCGGGGCGCTGCCGGCGATCACATCCAGGAGCCTGTCCACCCCGATAACCCGCTCCGCGCTCGCCGCCAGGACGGGGATGATGACGCCGTCGGCTATCCCCTTCCTTATCCCCTCGAACATCTCCTCGGTCGAGAGCTCCTCGCCCTCGAGATACTTCTCGAGCAGCGTGTCGTCGCTCTCGGCGATGGCCTCGAAGAGCTGTATCGTGGCCTCTTCTACCTCGTCTTCCATCCCTGAGGGGATCTCTTCTCTCTGCTCGCCGTCCACGAAGGCGGTGCCGGTGAGGAGCCCGTAGATGCCTCGTAGATCACCTTCTCTCCCTACCGGGAGGTTCAACGGCACGACCGCCTGGCCGAATTGTCCTCTGAGCTGCTCAACGACTGAGGCGAAGTCCGTGCGCTCCCGGTCGAGGTGGTTGACGACGATGACGTGAGGGATGTTCTCCCTCTCGCCACGCCGCCACACGCGCTGGGTAACGACCTGGATAGGGTCCTGGGCGTGCACCACAAGGATCGCGCAGTCCGCCACCCTCTGGGCGACAAAGGCGTCAGCGATGAACCCACCGTCCCCAGGGGTGTCGAGCACATTGACCTGGCGCCCCTTCCACTCGAGGGTGGCGACGCTCATACCGAGCGTCATGCCGCGCTCGACCTCCTCGTCTGTGTAGTCGAGGACGTGGTGCGCCGCGGGGCCGCTCCTCCCCGACGCCAGCCCGAGCATCGCCTCCGCTATCGCGGTCTTTCCGCTGCCCCGGTGGCCGATCAAGCATACGTTCCGGATCACTGCCGGCTCTACAGCCACGAGATCCTCCTTTCCTGGCTTAATCTCGCAACGCTCCCACCTGCGGTGGGCGTTTAGCTTATCGCAAGGTCGCTCTCCGCGCAGCCCCTATCAACGGAGCGTCCGGTCGGGTATCCTACCGGGAGGAGAACACGCGGAAAGAGGAGGAGAGAAGGTGGGAACCAGTAGAAGCGCGAGCAGTCTCCTCCAGAGCGACAAGGGGACCACGACGATACAGAATGCCGTGGTCTCGACAATCGCTGCGATGGCGGTCGCCGAAGTAGATGGGATCGACCCGTCCCACGGGGGCACCAGGCTGCCGGGCGACACATCCCCCACCGTGGGGGAGTTCGTCGGCAGGGTTACCGGCGGAACCGGCCGCACCCGCGGCATCTCCGTGGAGGTCGGCGAGGAGCAGACGGCGCTGGATCTCACGGTGAACGTAATCTACGGCAGGCCCATCCACCAGGTAACGAACGCCGTGCGCGAGAACGTGATCAGGCGCGTCGAAAGCCTTACCGGCCTTGAGGTCAACGAGGTCAACATCACCGTCAACGACGTGACCTTTCCAGAGCAGTAACGGACGGTAGACCCCGGCTACTGCCGCCTCAAGCCCTCGACGAATATCCGGAGCAGCCGCTCGAAGCTCTCGTCTACCTCTAGCGGGATCCCGAACCCCCCCGCGCTCTCGAGCGTGGCGAAGCCGTGGACGACGCTGCGCAGCCCCCGCAC
>DASZKL010000107.1:0-10022 GCA_035947015.1 Rubrobacteraceae bacterium | reverse complement strand
GCCTCTTCGACCGTCACCCCTGGCATCTCGCCGACGGTGACCAGGCCCTCACGCCCTTCGAAGACCTGGCGGTGCATCTCTTGCAGGAACTCGTGGATGCGGGGCCCGTCGACGAAGTGCGGCATGCCGTCGCCGTAGAGGCTGCCGTCGTGTACGTGGCCGTCGGGCAGGCTCGTGTCTTTGGAGATGAAGTTGATGACGTCCATCCGGAAGCCGTCGATGCCGCGGTCCAGCCACCAGCGCATCATCGAGTAGATCGCCTGGCGGACTTCGGGGTTCTCCCAGTTGAGATCTGGCTGCTTGCGTGAGAACAGGTGCAGGTAGTACTCGCCAGTCTTGTCGTCGAGCTCCCACGCCGGGCCCGAGAACACGGAGCCCCAGTTGTTCGGCTCGGCCCCAGGGTCGCCCGCGTCCATGCCCTCGCGCGCAGGCCGCCACCAGTACCAGTCGCGCTTCGGATTGTCCCTCGAGGCGCGCGACTCGACGAACCAAGGGTGCTCGTCGGAGGTGTGGTTGACGACGAGGTCCATCACGAGCTTCATCCCGTGCTCGTGGACGGCCCCAAGCAGCGCTTCGAATTGCTCCATCGATCCGAACGTCGGGTCGATGCCGTGATAGTCGCTGATGTCGTAGCCGGCGTCGTCATGCGGCGAAGGGTAGATCGGCGACAGCCACAACACGTTCACCCCCAGAGCCGTGAGGTAGTCGAGCCGCGAGGTGATCCCGGCCAGATCGCCGATCCCGTCTGCGTCGCCGTCCGCGAAGCTGCGCGGCCAGATCTGGTAGACGACGCACTCTTTCCACCACTGCTGTTGCATCGTGACTAATGTCCTTCTTGCGGTAGCAGGCTTGTGAAGTCGGGTCTCAGCGCGTCGCCTCTAGCTTGGTGTCCGGTCTGAGTCCCTCTCTCATGTACGGAGTATCTCAGCGTTCACGAGAGCTCTCAATCAAACGCTCGTGGGAGCTATGCAGATCTCCGAGAAAGCCCTTCTAAACACTGCCTCGAAGCTAACTCTTGTAGGTATGGGTGATCTATCGCAGGCTAGATAAACAGGACTAGCGGCACTACCAATATCATCCCGAACACCGATATGCCAAACAGTGCGCTATAGATCAGCTGCTCGGCACCCCTGAAATCGTCACCCCGATAGTTGGCTCACAGCAACCCCAAAGAGGTAGCCATGTACAAGAGCAGCACCGCCGCCGCATAGGGGAACTGCACGCCGAACAACTCGTACTCATAGGTCGTCCCACTCACAAAAGTCAGATTTCCTGCGACGACAAACGCTATGAAGCACACAACCCAGGTGAAGAGCAGTAACCCGATGACCACCTGGGGTAATTCCATGCTCGCATTGTAGCAAAAGGGCAGGACACCAACGCGGCTCTTGAGGAGGAGGTCGGACGGATGGCGCGACACCCCAGAGTAGTGCCTCCGAGATCCACCTCTAGCGGAGGTGGCGACGTTCATAACCGTACGGGCTGTCTGCACCACCAAAGTGGAGAGCAGGGCAAACGAAGGTTAGCATGAGAATTCGCTCTCCGATCTTCACATACCAAATTTCATCGGCTGTCGAAGGCGTCCACGGCACAAATCTTGAATGCCGTGTCGTCGAGACGAATATCGCGAGGTCGACGCAATCTTGCAGTGGCAAGAACTGGTACGGGATGGGCATCGCAAGACGTTGGAGCACCTTTTGTCGGAGGTTTGCCGTTTGCGCGGGGTTCAGGTGCACGTTCTCCCTCACGAGGTTTTCCAGCTGCGGGTCATACCCGTTCAGCAACCGCCCCGCGATTTCGGCCTGCCCGCCAAAGGTGATGCCGAAGTCATTGGCGCTCTTTTCTACGGGCGTGTTCGCGGCGTTCCACTGGTGCTGAAAGAAGTCGCCCCATCTGGTGGCGAATTCCTCGACCGACAGACGCTTCTGTGTCGCCAACTCCGTCTCAAACTCCGGGAGGTAGCTGTGGGCCGTTCGGGGCTCCCTTCCGCCCAGCGCTCCCAGCCCGTAGGTGACCGCCCCGACGAAGTCTTGGCCCCTGACCTTGAGTAGCTTCGTAGTGTTGTCGTAGTGGGCTTCGACCAGAAGGTTGCTGTTGGGACGCTGTCCCGTCAAGGTGACCCGGCTATCAGTAGCCAAAACGATACCCTCTGGCCCCTTGAACGCTATCCCTAGCGACGCCTTTGGCTTTCCCTGGCCTTGACCCGGTACCTCGAGGTTATTCGTTGACAGTCTAACGTTCGCACTGAACTGGCAATGAGGAGCAAGGCTCGCGATGTCCGCAGCATTCTTGTCAAGACGCGTTCACTACGAGCTGGGGCCGGCCTTTTTGGCGAGAAGCATCTCGAGCAGGCGCGGTGCAAAATTAGAGTCTCGTGAGCGCATCGGGTGCGGGCAATATGCCTCGGAGAGCCCGGTCCCACTTCTGAATTCCTACGACGAGGATCATTCGCCGCTCTGGTTGGCTGTGTAGCAGACGCCGTTCTTCAGAACCGGGTACTCGGGAGGGCACTCACCGTCAGGCATGAGCGGTACTGGCCCGCGGGCAGGACCGCCGGCCTTGAGGAGATCGTCATCTCCCGAGGTGGGCGCCGGGCTGGGGGAGCTGGCAGCCGGAGAGGGCGAGGACGTTGTCGTGTTGGTCGGGGTGGGGGATGACGTCGCGGTGGTGGTCGGCGCCGGAGAGGGCGAAGAGGGCGTCGCGAAAGTGGGTGCGGTGGTTTGCTGCGCCTCGACTATGGGCGGCGCCTCCCACGCCGCCCGCAGCGCGAAGCCGCTGGGGAAGACTACCAGGGCCATGATAGACAACCTCAGCAAGGCTCGTGTTCGCTCTGTCATATCTCCCCATGCGTTAGCCTGAGATGTGCCAAGAAGGATAGCGGCTTTGCCCACTTTTCACCACAAACGCGCTCCGTGGGGCTCGGCATAAGACTTTCTGACAAGTCAACCCTCCACCCGCCTTCCGGAAATACGCCACTTGGCGTACAAGGAATTGGTCCACCTGGCCGATGTGCTGGCCCCCATCCACCCTGCATACTTTGCTCAACGAGTAACGATAAAGGGAAAGTAAAACCATAGTGAATTGGATAACCACCAAAATCTACTCCCCCCGCTGTCCCTTCTGCGAGGTGCACGAGCTCGAGCCTTCAGGCCACGACGCAGCGCGGTGCCCATCTTGCGGAGCCTTCCTCAGCGGCTTACTCCTCGAGACGCTCCGTCAGATAGTCGAACTGCCCATCGTCGTGGGCCAGCATGCCTGCGAGTGCGGCCACCCCGAGATGCGGCTTCTCCCCGACGGGGTGTACCGTTGCCCGGCGTGTGCCTCCGAGGTCACCCCCATCTCACAGCCGTCGTGATGGAGAAGCTCGAGAACAGCAAAGCCTACCGGTGTGGTTGGAACGACGGCTGTTACGGGGAGCTCGAATGCTTCTCCGAGAACCGCCGGCTCGCCGAGCGGAAGACGAGCTCAGACAGGCTCGACTACTACAAGGGCCACCGCGCCGGTCGGGAAGCCCGACGGCGTACCGACTGTCGTCTCGAAGCGTCATAGGTCGGCTGCTACCGATGCGCGAGGCCAGAGCATGACGGACGAAGAACTCGCCAGGTTCGCACTGCAGTTGAGGGAGGCCGAACGCCTCCGCGCGCAGATAGCGATGGACGAGGCCGGTTTGGTCGATGGCACTAACGATTTGCCGGCGGTAGAGCGTCACTCCGAGTCCGCGGTGGTTGCCGCCGCCTAACCCCTGCGCCTCGCTCTTCGGGGTACTCTGCTTGGCCAGTCCTCGCTCTTTATGGCCCCGGAGCGGGAACCTGCGGCTGTGACTTCTCTCATTGCTCACTTCGACGTTTACGGGGCAACTTCCCCAAGTCACTAGAAGTTGGAAGAACATTCTGGTTCGTCGGAGGGCGCAAGATCGGGTGTTGGGAACCGCCTGCCGCGCGGGTATGATCCTACGGAGACATCCAGCCCCGGAGACCCCGTTCATGACTCCTCTCGAGATCATCCGGCGAGAACAGGCCGACACGCTCATCGACGAAGATGGCAAGGTCATCACGTTGGAGCTACTTCTGGGACTCACCCAAACAGAACTCCGTGACTTCGCCCGCCGGTAGCCGTGTCGTATTCCACCGGAGATCGTGGAGTTGCTGAGTGCGTGTCGTGGTTTCTTGGGAACGGTCGAACAGGTAGATTTCACCGGGATGGATCTCATGTTCGAGTTCGAGGCTGTGTTTCCATCCGGCCTTCCGATCGCGGCGGACGGCTACGGCAATTTCTGGGTTGTAGATCTACTTTCCCATAGGGCAAAGTGGGGTCCTATCTACTTCGCGTGCCACGACGCGCCCGTGATCCTGTACCAGGCCGACGCCCTAGAACAGTTCCTGAGCGAGCTGTTCCGGATGTTCAAGCCGCCGCATCACAGCCTCGTCGACGACGTTCACGAGGACCGGCTGGGACGCGTGTGGCAGACGAATCCTGGGGTTCTCTCCCGCGAACAATGTCTCCAGTCAGACGATCGGATCCTTTCGGCCTTCGCGCGCGAACTCGACGAGAGCTTCCAGATTATCGACCTGCGCCGGGCGAAACCGGGAGATGGTTTTTCCTGGGGTCGGTATGGGCCGAGGACTGTGGTCACCCGCTTCGGTACGCATGCAGTGTTCGCCTATCAGAAGCGGAAAAGTCTAGTCTCCCGTCTTCTAGGACGTGAGTGAGGGCTAACAAAGCGCGCGCCGATCGCTCTTGACGCCTTAAACGTGCGGGTAAGTGAACTATAATAAACGCCGATGAACCACCGGGCTTTCCCGGGCGTGTCTGTTATTAGGGGTCAGAATCCCAACGGCTCCACGATTTTGGAAGGTTCGTATTTCGGGCATGGAACGCGACGTCGCGAAGAACGGCCTGCACTTCGAGTTAGGTGTCTTCGACCTCGACGGGACCGTCTTGCGGCGGGATCTGAGGATCACGGCCCGTACCGTGGCCGCCCTGGATAGACTTCGGGAGCGCGGGGTGAGGCTCGTGGTGGCGACGGGCAGGCGCTTCGAGGGGGCTCGCGAGCACGCCAGGAGGCTTGGCTTTGCGGATCGGGACCCCCTCATCTGCTACGGCGGCTCGATGGTCCGCCGGATAAACGGAGAGACGCTCCTGCACCGCAAGGTGCAGAGGGGCTTGAGCATCGAGGTTCTGGAGTGGGCGGCGAAGCGAAGGTTGCACGCCCGCGTCTTTGTGGACGGGCGCATCATCGCCTCCCCAGACACCCCGGCCGCGCTAGAGCATCTGCGTCGCGTGGAGGAACCGGGCGACTTTACAGTCGATTCTCCCGCCGACTGGTTGCGGGAGGGCGGGGAGGAGCCGACCAAGCTCGTGCTCGTGGACCACCCCCGCGAGGTAGAGCGCTGGCTCGAGGAGGCGCGGGCGGCGTTCGCGGGAAGGCTCTTCGTCACCCGCAGCCTGCCGCACTACGTCGAGGTCGGGGGCCTCGAGGGCACGAAGGCATCGGCGCTGGAGTTTCTGTGCGGGCGCTGGGGTATAGACCCCGCGCGCGTGATCGCCTTCGGGGACGCCGACAACGACGTGGACATGCTCCGCTTCGTGGGGCACGAGGTCGCGGTCGGGGGGATGACCGACGAGGTCCGTGAGGCCGCCGACGCCGTGGCACCACCGGTGGATGAGGAGGGGGTCGCCACTTATTTGGAGAGGTTGCTCGGAGGGGTTTGAGTGCCCGAGCTCCCCGAGGTAACGGTCATCTCGGAGGACGTAGGCTCTCTTGCAGGTGGGCGCAGGGTAGTGAGGGCTGCCGTCTTCAGGCCCGACGTGACGAACGTGGAGCCTGAGGAGTTCACCAGGAGGCTCGTAGGCCGGACGCTGCTGGGGACGGGGAGGAGGGGGAAGATCACGCTCCTCGACTTCAGGGAGGTGGTCGGGATTGTTCACCTCGTCATCTCAGGGCGGGTCTTGCGTCTCGACGGGTGGAGGGAGCCGGATAGGATCCACACCGCGGTACTGGAGTTCGATGGTGGGGTGGTGCTGGCTTTCACCAGGCTCTGGCTCGGCTACTTCGACCTGTACGAGCCGGAGGAGGTTGATAAACACCCCCTGATCTCACGCCTCGGTCCGGATCCGTTCTCGGGAGACTTCACCCCCGAGTACCTGACAGGCGTCTTCAAGAGGAGAGCCTCCGTAAAGGGCCTCCTCCTCGACCAGTCGGTGGTCGCTGGCCTGGGCAACATCTACGTCGACGAGGTGCTCTTCGCCGCGGGCGTAAACCCCGTGCGCAAGGCCGATACTCTGGGTCAGCAGGAGATAAGGGCCATCCACGCCGCGACCCGCGACATCCTGAGTAGAGCCATCGAGCTGCGGGGGACGACCTTCGACTCCTACCACGACGCTTTCGGCGAGACCGGCAAGTTCCAACATCAGCTGAAGGTCTTCACCCGCGCTGGCGAGCCCTGCCCGATTTGCGGAACCGAGGTCTCCAAGTCGCGCGTCGCCGGCCGCGGAACATATACCTGCCCGGCTTGTCAGCCCGTTTAGCATTTTAGCTAGTCAGCACGGCGCTCCGCGCCTTTCGGCACGCCACCTGAGGGTGGCTTGTCAGCTAGTCAGTTAACTCGGTTCTTTGCGTTCGCACGTCAAGCGCGACCCTGAAGGTGCCAAGCGGAAGTGCAAGCTGAAATGTTGAAAGCGAGGACCTTTAGGTCCGAAGCGTGCTGACAAGCCTGCGAAGCAGGCGTGCTGAAAGCGGAGGCGAAGCCGGAGCGTGCTTACTCTCTAGTCGCCTTCGGGCGCCGCCTCGATGACGTCGGGGTGGGAGTTGGCGAAATCCTGGGCCTTCGCGTAGGCCTTCTCGGCCTTCTCGTAGTCGGCGCCGACCTCGGAGAGGAGATCAAGGGCCTTCTCCCTGTTGTTCTCGAGGGCCGGGTCCTCTTCGAGGAGATCGTAGAACTCCACCTCCCTGGCCTCGGCGGCGAGCTGGGCGTCCATCGCCTCCGAGAGGAGCCTCGCGTAGTCCTTGATGGTCTGGTTCACGTCGAGGTCCTGCACGGTCGCGAGAGATTCCCTGGCGTCGTCGAGGTTGGCCCGAGCCTCTTCTAGGGTGTTCTTGGTCTCCGTTATGCGGTCCCTCAGCTGCGAAGGGTCATCCCCCGACTCTATCTTCTCTCTGACGTCAGTGTAGGTCTTGCGGGCCTGCTCGAAGAGCTCGTTGTGCTCGGCGATCGCCTCGTTCGCCTCGGCGATCGCCTCGTTCGCCTGCTCGCGAGGGTCTTCCAGGAAGCCCGCGCACCCGCCGAGGAGGAGCGCAGAGAGAGGGATCACAACGAAGAGTGCGCAACGGTTTATCATGTGTGCCATGAACGAGGAAAGTTTACCCTCTTTTGCGACCGTCGCGCTGCGATCCTTCCCTGGGGTCGTAGGCCGCGGGCTCGGTCGGATCTTCGCGCGGCTGCGTCGCCGAAGAGGGGGTGTCGCATCGGAAGACCCCGCGCTGCTCTCCAGGGCGGCCTCAGTCATCCGGGAGTACGCCGAAGCCCACGCCACGCTCTTCGAGCGGGCGGAACGCTTGAGGGCGAAGGCAGAGCGGATGGAGAGGGAGGGGACGCCGAGCGAGAGCGCCCGCAACCGCGCCGAGCGGGCCCGGAGGGAGGTCGAGGCCGGTCTCGCCGCCCTTCGCTCCTCCTTCGCGGCGTCCGTCGGCGGGCGCGAGGGATGGCGCGCCTTCGACAGGGAGATCGAGCGGAGGTACCCTGCCTTCAGGCTCTCCGACGGAAGTACCTGACGTCCTGGCGGGCCTGCGCCGCTGTCGCGCAGGTTCCTCTCTCCTTATTCGCCTGAGGTCAGGGAGCCGAAGGTCTCTTTAGCGAACCTGCGAGCCTGCGGGCCGGTCCTAGGGTTGAGGAAAAGGAATCCCACGGCCGCCAGGAGGAGCAGCAGGAGTATCCTACCGCCTCCGCCGCCGCTACGAACCTTCTCCCCCCGCACCCGCTTGCTGCCTTCCTGGGCTGCCTCCGCCGCGGCCTCGACTTGCTTGCGGAGCTTGTCGTCGTCCCAGAGCCTGGTGACGATGTCGGTCGGGCCCTCGTCGGAGAGCTCGTCGAGTATGTTCCTGGCCGACTCGATAAAGATGCGGATGTTGTCCCTTAGCTCGTCGTCGTAGAGCAGCCGCTCGATCACCGGCTTGGCGCCGGCGTAAGCGGCACTCAGCGTCGCCACGGGGATGAGCCGCGACTCGTCGGCCTGCTCCTTCAACCTCTCCGCCCGGCTCTTTCTGCCAAACACCTGGAAACCTCCCTCTCAGTGTGGTTCGGGTCGCCGATCTCTGGGTTCCTACATCTTACCCACTTCGCCGGGCTTCTACCCGCCGAGCGGCTCTATCTTCACCCGCAGCACCTCGCCGTCTACCCTCACGCTCTCGCCATCTGGGGCGCTACCGTCGAGGTCGACCTCTCGGGCCAGCACCTCGGACTTGAAGTACTCGCCCCACCGATCTTTGAGCAGATCCGAGACGCGCGCGCTCCCCGAGAGACCCACCCTGACGCTCTCCTCTATGTCGAAGCCCTGCTCGCGCCTGAGGTTCTGCACTTTGTGGACAAGTTCTCGTACGAGCCCCTCGTCGAGGAGCTCAGGATCTAGTGCCAAGCTCAAGGCCACGGAGAGGCCACCCTCGCGCTGCAGGGTGTAGCCTTCTCTCTCTTTGGGCTCGACGAGCAGCTCATCAGGGGAGAGCGTGATCTCCTCTCCCTCGACCGTCACCGCGACCTCCTTGCCGGCTGCGGCCCTCGCGCCGATCTCCGGCGGTGAGGAGGCCAGGGCGGCCCTGATCGCTGGCACGAGGTGACCGTACTTGGGACCGACGACGCCGAGGTTGGGCTTGAGGTCGTAGGAGATCACATCTTCCGCCTCGCCGAAGGAGAGTTCCTTGACGTTGAGTTCGTCCAGGATGACCTCTCTGAGGCTCTCCACCCCCTCCCCGAACCCCGACGAGTCCACCGCCTCGCCCGGCACGACCACGACCTCCCGCAAGGGCTGGCGGGTCTTTATGGCGGCGGCGTTGCGGGCGGCCCGGCCCAGAGAGACGACGCGCCTCGCGGCCGCCATTCTCTCGGAGAGATCCCGATCGATTAGCGCCTCCTCGTAAAGGGGCCAGTCCGCCAGGTGCACGCTCTCCTGGGCCTCACCATCAGCGTTCACGACGAGGTTCTGGTAGAGGGACTCGGCGACGAACGGGGTAAAGGGGGCTGTGAGCTTGGCAACCGTGACCAGGCACTCGTAAAGGGTCGAGTGGGCGGCTTTCTTGTCCACGTCGTCCTCGCCCTTCCAGAACCGGCGGCGGCTGCGCCTCACGTACCAGTTCGAGAGCTCGTCCACGAAGTACCCTATGGCCCTCCCGGCCGCCGTGACGTCGTAGGCGTCGAGCCTCTCGGTGACCGTCCGTACGGTGAGCTGCAGCTCGCTCAAGACCCAGCGATCCATCAGGCTCCTGTCCTCAGGCTCCACGAAGTCTTTTTTCGGGTCGAACCCGTCGATGCGGGCGTACGTGACGAAGAAAGAGTAGGTGTTCCATAGGGTGAGAAGGTACTTGCGGACTGCCTCGTCCACCTGGTCCTCGGAGAAGCGGCGTGTGTTCCCAGGGCTCGTGGCGGTATAGAGAGCCCACCTGAGGGCGTCGGCGCCCTGCTTTTCGAAGAGATCCCAGGGATCTATCACGTTGCCCAGGGATTTGCTCATCTTCTTGCCCTCGGCGTCCAGGATGTGCCCAAGAACGAGGCAGGTCTTGTAGGAGTACCTACCGAAGAGCATCGTCGAGACTGCGTGCAGCGAGTAGAACCATCCCCGCGTCTGGTCTACGGCCTCGCAGATGTAGTCGGCCGGAAACTGCTGCTCGAAGTGCTCCCGGCCCTCGCGTGGGTAGGCCCACTGGGCGAAGGGCATGCTCCCCGAGTCGAACCAGACGTCCAGAACCTCGGGGACGCGGGTCGCCTCTTCCCCCGTCTCGGGGTGCCTGACGCGTACCCCATCTATATACGGAC
>DASZKL010000106.1:0-5477 GCA_035947015.1 Rubrobacteraceae bacterium | reverse complement strand
ATCGCGTGATGGGTCAGCTGGAGAATTGGTTCCAGGACTCCATCGTCTCCGTTGGGGAATCGCGGCAGGAGCTGAGCGGCGTTCCCGTAAGTCGGCCCGCGCCCCCGCCCGAGAGGGCCGCCGAAGGGGAGGACGAGGGGCAAGACTGGCGGGTCAGCTCGGCCTAGAGCTCTGTAATTCTACCCTTGTCTGGCCGCACGGCATAAGACACCCAACCTTCGGAATCCGCAGAAACCTTCGACCCTCAGGTACCAAGACCAACTCGTCTTCTCTCTGATCCGAGCCCTGTGCTTCTTAGAGGCAGACCTCTCCGCACGGCGTTACGGTCTCAGGGCTCCCTGGTGGTCGGTTCTGGCGGAGACATAGTATCGCTGAGCGCCTCGAGCCTGGCGTTCAGCTCGTCGAGCGAGGCGTTGAGGGCGACCACCTGGTCGGAACCTCCGCCCTCAATGGAGACCCGCGCGACCCTTGCGCGGAGCGTCAGCAGCTTCTCGAAGGTCTCTGAGATCTCGGCGTCAGCCGCGCTGAGCTTGTCTTCGAGGCCCCTGAGGTTCTCCTCCCTGGCGTTCGAAGAGGCACCTGTATGCTGGCGGAGGTCGCGTACGGCCTCCGCCGCTTTCTCCCTGGCCTGAGCGACGTCGACCAGCCGGTCCGCAGTGGCGTGGAGCTTCGAGACCGCGTCGCCGAGGACGGCGCGAGTCACATCATCTGACTCTTCGACGGCGGCGACCACCTTCCGGTAGACGACGAGTGCGGCTTCCACCTTCTCGCGGGTCTCTCCGCGGGGTAGCCAGCGAGCCCTGCGCTCGGGGGAGACGTCGTGTTCCCCGGCGCCTAACGACCCAACGGCGCTCGCGCTTCCATGCAGGACACGATGCCCGAAGACGGGATCCCGGGCTGACAAGAAGACGAGGAGGGTGTAGGTCAAGAGGGTGAGAGGCGGTATCCACCACGCCAGGGTCGTGGCGAAGATGCCAGCCCCGATTACGAGCATGAGGACGTTGATCGGCCTCAAGGCCGCTGCCCGCGTTATCCGGCGCCGCTCTTCGGGTGAGAGGGCGCCGCCGGGCCCCTCGCGCTCAGGTCCCCTCATCCTCCGAACCTCTCGCCGGGGGCGTCATACGTACTCTTCCGCCGACCTTGAGCCCTAGCGCGTGGGCTGCGTTGCCCTTGTTTATGGCGAGGCTCAATCGCCAGTGAGAGTCGGGGACGAGCACCAGTTCGCCCGCGTTGGCCGAGCCGAAAGTCTCTAGGTACCGTACCGGCATCTCGCCGTCGCCCGTGTCGATCCTCAGGGCGGCGCCGTACTCGAGTCCCGACTCTTCTTGCATGACCGAGAGACGGGCGTTGCCGTAGCGGTCTACGGAGATGATCCGCGCCGTGACGCCCTTACCTGCATGCTCCTTCTCGACGCCAGGCAGGCTCAGGCTCACCAGGGAGGAGGGATCGACGGCCTCCCCCAGCGACGAGAGCTCCACCCCCGCCGCAAGGTGCGCTGCCGCGGGCGCAAAGACGTCGCGGCCGTGAAAGGTGTTCGAGACGGGGTGAACGTGGTAGCGCTCGTTGGTGAGCCGCACGGCCTCCAAGATCCCGCCCAAAGCCTCCGCCGCAGGGACTAGAAGACCATTGTCCGGTCCGACCAGAAAGGCCCCGGACTCGGCTCGCAGGGCGAGCGCCCAGCGCTCCGTGCCAACCCCCGGATCGACGACCGCAAGGTAGATCGCGTCCTCAGGCATGTAGCGGGCGGCGTGCTGCAAAACCTCCGCCCCGACCTCTATCCCGAATCCAGGCACCTCGTGCGTAAGGTCCACGATCGCAACCCCCGGCGCAATGCTCAGAATAACCCCCTTGCACGTGCCGACGAAGTCGTCCGCGAACCCGAAGTCCGAGAGGAAGCATATGGGCCTCATGCCCGTAGTATAAATCGCGCCATCGCCCGCGCACGCCACGAACGAGATGACCCCCGCAAGCAGACGACATAAACGCCAGGATCGCCCACGATAACCCCAATATCTCATCCGCGCCATAGATGTGTGTATCTAAACCTTAAACTTATCTAAGCCTGTACTAATGGTTGATGCTAATTTCGCGACCAGTTGAATTTCTGGTCTAGGCTCAACATGTTGTGTGGGGCGCTTTGGGGCAACACACATGTCGTGTGCTGTTGGCGACATTCGGCTTAGGTATAGGGTTTATGGCGAGTTGCGTTGTCACTTTGGTGATGATAATTTCTCCTTGCGGTTCATCTCGCACGAACCGGGGCTCGGTATTAAGCTTGGGTTGAGGTGTGAGATCCGCGACGGGCCTCGCTGGCAGGGAGGGGTAGCGAGGTCCGGCCTTGGGCCTCTCATGGGGAGGGGCGGAGCGGGGTGTCCTGGCGGTGCTTGGCTAGGACGCCCCGTATTCTTTTGGGGATTTACGGCCTAACGTTTGCGGGTGAAGATCGGGCCTGCGTTGCTTGTGTATGCGGTGAGCCAGTGGAGGTCTTCGTCGGTGAAGGGTTCGGTTGAGTTGCGGGTAGCGTAGACGACGCCGACGGCGTACTCGCCCTCGAGGACGGGAACGGCGAGGGAGTTCGCATAGCGAGCGTTGGTGCGAGCCTGTGGGAGGCGACGGGGTCCGGTGACCGTGAGGGTTGGCTGGGCGGTCTTTAGGACGAGTTCGATCACGCTACGGTCTGCCGCTGAGAGCTCGCGGGGGGGTTGCTCCGCGACCGGGGTCAGTCCGGGGACTCCGATCAGGTCTACCCGGTCCGCCTTGAGCTCGCGGCGCACCTCCTCGGCGATCTGCTTCGGTGGTGCGCTAGGGTCGAGGAGCTCGGAAGCGTAGGGGCGGAATACGAGCCGCGAGCTCAGCAGGAAGTTCACGCTCGTGCCGGCCGCAATGCCGAGGAGGTTGAAGATCACGTAGTAAGGGAACGCCTCGCTCACGTATTTCAGAAGGGGGTAGTAGACGGCGAAGTTGGCACCGATGCCCATGATCGCGACCGGGTAAGCCAGGGCCCCGCGCAGGAGAAAGTGGATCCTGCTCGAGTGTCTCACGTCTCGCCAGGTGAAGGCGTTGTTGAGGAGGAAGTTGCTCAAGATGCTCAAACACACGGCGAACATCCAGGCTATGACCTTGCTTGCGTCGAAGTACTCGGCCAGGAATATGAGGGTAAGGTTGTTAACCAGTACCCCCGAGGCTCCGACCATCGCGAACTTCCAGAAGCGCCCCGCAGAGGGCACATACCAGAAAAGGCTCGCAATGTGCGCCAGGTACTCCAGGCCTCGACGGAGGGTGGCCTTCGAGACGCCCGCGTGACGAGCCCGGAAGTTTAGCGGCACCTCCGCAACCTTCAACTCGGGGGCGCAGACGAGTATCTCAAGCATTATCTTGAACCCCGTGGGGCGAAACTGGATGCCGGAGATGGCCTCGTTGCGTACCAGGAAGAAACCCGCCATCGGATCGCTGGTCTTGCGCGCCTCTTTGAAAACGATCTGGGCTAGATACTTGCTCCCCACGGAGATCCCTCGCCGCACCGGGCCGGGAAGCCCTGTGTAGCTGCCGCCCTGCGCGTAGCGACTCGCCACCACGACGTCCACGTCCGCGCTCAGCGCGAGTTCTAGCATCTCCCGCACCATCTCAGGGGGATGCTGGAGGTCCGCGTCCATCACGCAGGTGTATTCGCTCGTCTCTGCGAACAGCTCTATGCCGGTAGTCACAGCCGTAGAGAGGCCGCCTTCCCGCTCCTCATCCCCGCGGTGCAGGAGGATCACGCTCCCGTTCTCTGCGCCGAGGCCGCGTATCACCTCGGGCGTCTCGTCTGTCGAGTCGTCCACAAAGACCACCCTGTAGTCGATCTCCGAGAGGCTCTCGCGAAGCTCGCGCATGAGCACGGGGACGTTATCCGCCTCGTTGCGGGTGGGGACGACCACAGTCAGCAGTACCTTTTTCGAACCCCGCCCGGCGGCGACCGTTCGCCCTTCTGCTTCCATGACTGCCCTAGGCTAGCATATCGGGAGAAATGGCCCAAAAGGGGGGTAAACTTACCCGACGCGCCTTTCTCTAGAGAGGAGGTTCCAAATGGAGAGCGGCGACCGTGAGCGGGCGCACGTCTTCGTCGCCGGCCAGGTACAGGGAGTGTTCTTCCGGGACTCGACCAGGGAGAGAGCCGAACAGCTGGGTCTGGCCGGCTGGGTCAAGAACCTCCCGGATGGCCGGGTCGAAGCCGTCTTCGAAGGGTCCCCGGAGAGGGTCAGAGAGATGATCCAATGGTGCGAACAGGGCCCGCCACACGCCGCAGTAGTAGAGGTGGAGTCCGAGTTCGAGGCGTCCAAGGGAGACCTCGAGCGCTTCGAGGTACGGTGAACGACCAGATCCCAGAAGACCTCAGAGGCCGCATCGAAGCCTACGGTGCTAGCGTGGCCGAGGTCGGCAAGATATCTCACGCTACCCGCTACCTACTAGCTCGCGGCTCGGAGAGGGCAACCCTAGACGTCTACCATACGGGTAAGGTTGCGGAGGGAGGCAAGGAATCCGGGCTCAAGGCCTTGCTTCGCGACTGGCGGCTCTCGCGAAAGGCCCGTGGCGCTGACGAGACGACCCGGGGAACGGCGTGGCCGAGACCCAACGCCACCCCAAGGATCGGGACAGACGAAGCCGGCAAGGGAGAGTATCTCGGGCCCCTTGTTGTCGCAGGGGCGAGGGTGCTCGGGGGGGAGAAAGACCTGGAATTGAGGGAGATCAAGGTACGCGACTCGAAGTTGCTAGGTCTCCGCCAGGTGAGGGAGATGGCCGCCCGAGTAGGCGGGACCCTGGGCCCCGAAAACTTCCGCGTCATCTCCCTCATGCCCAGAGAGTACGAGGCCCGCCGGATGGCGGCAGGGGATAACGTCAACCGGCTGCTCGGAGAGCTGAACGCAGAGATCATTAATGAACTTAAAGCTGAGGTAGAGGTGATCGTTGTTGACGCCTTCGGGGAGAGGGCTCGTTCCTACGTGGAGCCCAGTGTGCCCGAAGGGGTAAGGCTCGAGGTGCGTCCGCGGGCCGAGGACGACGCGGCGGTGGCTGCGGCTTCCGTCCTGGCGCGGGCGCGGTACTTGGAGGGGATGGAGAAGCTCTCGGATTGGGTCGGCTTCGAGCTCCCGCGGGGATCGACGCACGTGGTCGAAGCCGCACGGCGGGTGGTAGAGGAGTTGGGAGAGGAGGCGCTCGCGGAGGTGGCGAAGAAGCACTTCGCTACCACGCGGCGGGTGCTCGGTACGACGGAACAAACCTAGGAGGAGACGAGTGATAGATCTTCGCAGTGACACCGTAACCCGGCCAACGGAGGGTATGCGGCGGGCGATGTCAGAGGCGCCGCTTGGCGACGATGTTTTCGGGGAGGATCCGACGGTCAACCGGCTGGAGGAGTACGTGGCGGACCTGCTCGGCAAAGAGGCTGCCATTTACGCGCCGTCTGGGACGATGACAAACCAGATCGGGGTGTTCGTCAA
>DASZKL010000105.1:0-1715 GCA_035947015.1 Rubrobacteraceae bacterium | reverse complement strand
GAGATGGCGTGGATTGACACGTCGTTCTAGACGGGGTCGTCAAGAACGGTTGTCCGGGTCCTCTTCGACGATCTCCTCGCGGATGATGCGGCGGCGGACCTTCGTGCGGCCGCCCTCCTCGAAGGTCTCGGTCTCCTCGGTGTGGCGGGAGGACGGCGTTCCGCCGGTCTCCTGGCCGCCCGCAGGCTCTCCGCCGGCGGACGAGCCCGTGCGCTCGCCGTACTCGGTATCTACGGCGGACGATTCGTGGCTCGCGCTATCCTGGGATCCCTGATCGGAGGATCCTTGGTCGCCTCCCGTGTCCGAGTACCCGCTGTAGGAGCCCCGGGTGGACGAAGCCTCCGTTGACTGCAGCCCGAAGTGGCTCCGGATGCGCTCCTCGTACTCGTGGGTGATGTCCTCGTCGTCATCGAAGCTCGGGGCGTTCTTGACGTGATCCTTCGACTCCGAGACCTCTATGGCCCTGTCGGCCTCGTTCACCCGGACTATGTCCATCGGGATCAGGGTAGACTTGCGCCCGAGGAAGCCCATCTTCACCCCGATGTACTCCTCCCGGTCGGCGTCGTCTATAAACAGATCATCGACCTTCCCGATCTTCTCTCCCCGGTTGTCGTAGACCGTGTATCCTTCGTACTTCTCCTCTAGCTCCCGCAACCTTTCCTCGCTCGCCACGACGCTCCTCCTCGCGACGCCTCCAGTGACTGCTGTCTGCGTACCCCGAAGGGGGGCGATTAAACATACGCCCCGCCGACTCTCGGAGAACCGAAGGAGAGACGCAGCTTGCTAAACTAACCCGTGAGAGCTCGCACGGGGGTGGTGGCGTGATGTCTGGGGGATCGGAGAGCGTGAGGGTCCTGTCGGTGGACCTGGGCTCCTCTTCCGTGAGGGCCGAGTTCTACGACGGCTCGGGAAGTAGGGAGGAGGGCACCGAGACCAAGCTCGGATACGAGCTGGAGTACGCTCCCGACGGCGGTGTAACGAAGGACGCCGACGAGCTGCTGGATCTCGTCGCCCGCGCCATAGACGGCGCCCTCGACAATGGTGGTAACGCTCCTGTCTCCGGGGTCGCCATGAGCACCTTCTGGCACTCCGTCCTCGGCCTCGATAGTGGAGGCCGCCCCACCACCCCGGTCCTGAGCTGGGCCGACCGCCGCGCCGCGGGCGCCGCGCGGGAGCTGCGTCAACGCCTGGACGAGGCCGCCATCCACCGCCGCACGGGCTGCGTGCTGCACTCGAGCTACTGGCCCGCGAAGCTCCTGTGGCTGAGCCGCGAGAGGGCGGAGCCCTTCGAGAGAACCGAGCGCTGGGTTTCCCCCGGCGATTACATTTACGAGCAGTTTTTCGGGAGCTCTCACGTGGGGACCTCGATGGCCTCGGCGACCGGGCTCTTCGACCAGAACGAGCGGCACTGGGAAGGGAAGGTCATCGAGGCCCTGCCCGTCGAACGATCACAGCTCTCCCCCATCTCGGACGAGCCGCTGCGGGGACTGGGCGAGGAGTGGGCCCGGCGCTGGCCCGCCTTGAGCGAGGTCCCCTGGTTTCCGGCTGCGGGCGACGGGGCTTGCTCCAACGTAGGGAGCGGGTGCACGAGGAACGACCGGCTGGCGCTCATGGTCGGCACCAGCGGCGCGATGCGGGTGCTCTGGAAGGCGGATTCCGTCGAGATACCCGACGGGCCGTGGTGCTACCGGGCGGACGAGAAGAGGTTCGTGATG
>DASZKL010000104.1:0-3296 GCA_035947015.1 Rubrobacteraceae bacterium | reverse complement strand
GCCGCTCTTCGAAGCAAACATCCCGGTCGACTTCGCGCACCCCGAGGACGACCTCTCCGGCTACAAACTGCTCTTCGCTCCTCTGCTCTACCTCGTTCGGGACGGGGCCTCGGAGAACATAAGGCGCTTCGTCGCGGACGGCGGAACGCTCCTTATGTCGTTCTTCTCCGGGATAGTGGACGAGCGAGATCACATCAAACTCGGGGGCTACCCCGGAGCGTTCCGGGAGGTGCTCGGCCTCCTCGTCGAGGACTTCGTCCCGATAGCCGCCGGCGAGGAGAACCGCATTCTGGCGCAAGACGGGGCGTCGTACTCCTGCGGCCTCTGGGCGGATCTCGTCCACCTCGAAGGGGCCGAGTCTCTCGCCTCCTACGAATGGGACTACTACGCCGGAACCCCCGCCGTCACCCGTCACGCCTTCGGAGGCGGAGTGGCTTACTACCTCGGCACCCGTCCCGAGGAGCGCTACACGAAGCTGCTCCTCGAGAGGATCTGCGATGAGACCGGCGTGAGACCGCCGCTCGATGCG
Organism: Rubrobacteraceae bacterium; assembly: GCA_035947015.1. Taxonomy (GTDB): domain Bacteria; phylum Actinomycetota; class Rubrobacteria; order Rubrobacterales; family Rubrobacteraceae; genus JALYGY01. The sequence continues at coordinate 2,767 of DASZKL010000104.1, read as the reverse complement.
CCGCCCGGCGTCGAGGTAGTCCGGCGGAGAACCGATGACCGAACTTTTACCTTCGTTCTAAACCATGGTGAAAGTACCGTCGAGGTGAGGCTGCCCCGGCCTGCCCGCGACCTGCTGACCGGAGCCGAGCACGGCGGCGAACTCGTCCTCGAACCTCTGGACGTCGCGGTTCTGGAGGAGCAGGGGCGGTGAGTCCGCTACGAACATTTGACACAAAACAGAGCCCAAACTATATTGCTTGGTAGTCTCACCGGTGATCTGGCTCATGGGGAAAGGGCGAGTGCCAAGAGCGTGAGCACTAGAGCGCATGCCTTGTAAAGGGTTGTGCTGGCGACGCATTGCGGTCGATCCTGGCGTAGCGCAGTGACCGGTAAGGTGGACGCTGGTCGGAGGAGGAGAAGATGATGAGGCGCACGTTGACCCGACGTAACTTCCTGAAGGCGAGTGGTGGCGCGCTGGTGGGTGCGTACGCCTTGGGCCTCGCCGGGTGCGGTGGCGGAAGCGAAGGCGGATCGTCGAAGAACCTCGAGTTCTGGACCTTCGATCCGGGGCGGCGCGACTTCGCCAAGGCCGCTTACGAGTCGGAGAGGTTCAAGTCCAAGCATCCCGACGTCAAGTTCAACTTCCGGGTATTCCCTTACGAACAGGGGCACGACAAGCTACTGACGGCTCTGGTCTCCGGGAGAGGAGCACCAGACGTTGCGGACATCGAGATAACCCGCTTCAGCCAGTTCATCAAGGGCGACAGGGTCCCGCTGATAGGACTCAAGGACCGCGTCGGCGACAAGATCAACGATATCTACAAGCCGGCTGCCGTCGACCCGTGGAGCTGGCAGGGCGAGATCTACGGCCTAGGCAACGAGCTGAACACCGTGGTCATGATCTACCGCAAGGACATCATGGAAGGGGCAGGCATCAAGACCCCCTTCGAGACCTGGGACGACGCTATCGCTGCGGGGAAAGAGATCTCGACGGACGATCGCAAGATGTTCGCGATACACGACCTCAGCTTCGGTGACTGGTACATGCTCACCCAGCACGCCGGAACCTCGTTCTTCGACCAGAACGGCGAGTACAACGGCGACGACCCGCGGAGCATCGAGGCGATGCAGTTCAACCACGACCTCGTCTACAAGCACAAGGTTGCCGACATCGCGCCAGCGGAGCAAAACGATAATTGGGCCCCGCCTCAGTATCAGGCTGCCTTCAAAGCGGGCCGCTTCGCCGCGACTTGGGGCCCCCCGTGGCACCTGTTCTTCATAGAGGATGGTGCGCCGAATCTATCGGGCAAGTGGGGCGTGCAGAGGCTCCCGCAGGGGTTGGGCGAGAGCAGACCAACTGCCAACTACGGCGGGACAGGGCAGTGCATAACCGAGCAATGCGGGAACGTAGAGGCGGCATGGACCCTGATCGAGACGGCCAATCTGACCACGGGGGGTGCGCTGGCAGACTTCAAAGGGCGAAACATCTATCCGGCTTACAGGCCGGCGTACGAGAATCCCACCCTCCGCCAGCCCGTCGAGTACTTCGGCGGTGCCAAGCTCGGAGAACTCTACGCCGAGCTCGCCCCCGAGCTCCCGCCGGCCTACCAGTCGCCGGTGTGGCTCGACGCGGTGGAGGCTTTGCAGCGCGATGTGATCACACCCGTCATGAACAACAAGAAGGAAGCGAAGCCCGCGCTGGTCGAGTTGAGGTCGACGATCGAAGAACTGCAGAATAGGTAGCCGGTAGGGACGGGCGAGTACCATCGTCCGTCTCGGCCTCTGGAGGGTTGGTGGCGATGCAACCGCAACTGGGTGGAGAGGGCCGGGTGAGGACCAGCAAAGAGGGTCCCGAAGGCAGCACCCGAGCCAAACGCGGGTGGAGGGGCGGGCGGCGTTCGTCGGTGGCGCCTTACCTCTTCATCCTGCCGTTCTTCGCGATCTACGCCACGTTCCTGCTCTACCCTACGTTCGCCGCGCTCTGGCTGAGCTTCCACGAGGCCGTGGCCCTGGACACGCCATCGTTCACGGGTCTGGACAACTACGTGAGGCTCGTGCAGGATGAGCGCTACCTCCACGCGCTGCGCAACACCACCGTGTACGCCCTCGCGAGCATCTTTATCCTCAGCCCCCTCGCGCTGGCCGTCGCGGTGGCCATAAGGTCCTTTCTCGTACCGACGACGAACCTCAAGAGCTTCTACCGGATCTCGCTCTTCCTGCCGTTCATCACCTCCCTGGTTGTCGTCGCCCTTATGTTCAGCCTCGTGCTCAACAAGGACTTCGGGCTTCTCAATTCGTTCTTCGATTCGGTCGGGTTGCCCAAGCTCAACTGGCTCAGGTCGGAGCGGCTCGCGATGGTGTCCATCGTCTTGGTCGGAATCTGGACGTACCTCGGCCTCAACTCGCTCTACTTCCTGGCGGGACTGCAGAACATACCGGAGGAGCTCAACGAGGCGGCGGCGATCGACGGTGCAGGGCGGTGGAAGAGGTTTCTCTACATCACCCTCCCCCTGCTGCGGCCGACGATCCTGTTCGTCGTCATCCAGGCGACCATCTTCTCCTACCAGCTCTTCGAGATCCCGTTCCTGCTCACCGGCGGGGGACCGTCTGACGCCACGCTGTTCCTCTCGGTGTATCTCTACGAGGTCGGATTCAGCCAGTTCGACCGCGGGTACGCCGCAGCGATCGGATACTCGATGGCGCTGATAAGCATCGCACTGGCCATGATACAGCTCCTCCTTTTCCGGAGGTTGAACAGGTGAGCCCCGCTCTTTGTGTGGAGGTTG
>DASZKL010000103.1:0-3978 GCA_035947015.1 Rubrobacteraceae bacterium | reverse complement strand
TATTCTTGATGGTACCGCTTGTGTATGAGTGGGCAAGGGGAGGGATGTGGAGGGGCAGCTATGGGTGGTGGGGAGGGTTGGGGTGTTTGGCGTTGGCTCCTTCTGGGTTGCTCTGGTATGCAGCCTACCTCTGGGTGCGCTTCGGTAACCCTCTGCTGTTCTACACCGAGCAACAGCGCTGGGGCAGGGACCTCACAGATCCTCTGAGCACCCTCCGTAACGCCGTGGTGCAAGGAGGTGAGGATCTCAGGGGGATCTTCGACTCCAGGCTCTGGGCGGCTCCTTCGCTAGGCCGTATCGTGGATCGTGCCGGGGCTGCGACCGACGCGTACAACCTCATGTTCCTGCTCTTCGCCCTGGCGCTCCTTCTCCTGGGGCTGCGGGTGCTACCCCTCTCCCTTAGCGTCTACGCCATCCTGCTCGTCCTGCCCCCCACCTTCTTCGGGACCCCGCAGGGACCGCTCATGGGGCTGCCGCGCTACGTGCTCGTCGCCTTCCCGATCTTTATAGTGCTCGGGACGCTGCTGGAAGATCGCCGGCTCCTCGGCGGCTGGCTCGTTCTGAGCGGGGCCGCCTCCCTGGTCCTCTGCGCCCTGTTCGTGAGCTGGCGGTTCGTTGCTTGATCAGCCGGTTAGCACGCTCCGGCTTCGCAGGCTTTTCAGCACGGCGCCTTCGGCGCCTTTCAGCACGCTTCGGGCCTTATGAGAAGGCCCTCGCTTGTCAGCGGTTCAGCTAGAAGGTTTCAGGTACCAGGCTACAGATAGATTGGCTGATTCCTAATGCCTCCCTCTGACAAGTCGCCCTGCGGGCGGCGTGCTGAAAAGCTGGCTCCCCGAAGGGAGCCAGCGTGCTGACAAGCGGAGGCGTTAGCCGGAGCGTGCTTACAAAGCGGACGGCTGGGCCGGCGCCTTCATGACGCGTTGCTTCGCGCGTCCCTTGCGCCAGTCCACCTGCGGCATGATGTGGTCCACGTCGACGCGGTCACGGTACTCGACGGCGATATTGAGCAGCGAGTCCAGGAGGCTATCTGAGAGGTAGTGCGGCTCGAGGCCGAGGTCGAGGAGCTTGGTGTGCTTCGCGTTGTAGTAGTGCTCCTCCTTCTCAACCCGCGGGTTCGGCAAGTTCTCGACGCGCGCCTCTATCCCCAGCTTGCCAGCGGCGTCCACGACCATCTCGGCGAGCTGGCCCACGCTGAACTCCTCGGTGAACTGGTTGAACACCCTGAACTCGCCCCGCTCGGCCGGGTTCTCGACAGCCAGCTCGACACACCGCACCGTGTCGCGGATATCCAGAAAACCCCTCGTCTGGCCGCCCTTGCCGTACACCGTCAACGGGTGGCCGATCGCCGCCTGGATGCAGAAGCGATTCAGGACGGTGCCGAAGACCTCCTCGTAGTCGAAGCGGTTGATCAGGCGCGGATCCCTCTCCGCCTGCGGGGTAACGGTGCCGTATACGACTCCCTGGTTGAGATCCGTCGCCCGCGTGCCCCAGATCCTGCAGGCGAAATGGATGTTGTGAGAGTCGTGCACCTTAGACAGGTGGTACCAGCTTCCCGGCATCTTCGGGTAGGGCAACGTATCCTTGCGGCCGTTGTGCTCTATCTCGATGTAGCCCTCTTCGATGTCGATGTTTGGCGTCCCATACTCGCCCATCGTGCCGAGCTTGACGAGGTGACACTCCGGCGCGTACTCCTGGATCGCAAAGAGCAAATTAAGCGTGCCGATCACGTTGTTGTGCTGGGTGTAGACAGCGTGCCGCCTGTCGATCATCGAGTAGGGCGCAGCGCGCTGCTCGGCGAAGTGAACGATTGCCTCAGGCTGATGGCGCTGCATGATCTCGGAGACAAACTCCCAATCCAGAAGGTCACCATACTCGAGGCCTATCGTCTGGCCGCTGACCTCCAGCCACGCCCGCACCCGCTCCTTGGGGTCGGCGATCGGCGTGAGGCTCTGAGCCCCGAGCTCGTGATCTATAGTCCGCCTGACGAAGTTGTCTACGATGACGACCTCGTGGCCAGCCTCGGAGAGGTGCAGAGAGGTCGGCCATCCGCAGTAGCCGTCGCCTCCGAGAACCAGAATTTTCATCGTTCGCGCCTCCTTCTTCATACCGTTCGCTCTCCTACACACAAGATTGAACCAAACTTAAGAGGATCGTGCCGGCCACCGATTGTAGCAGAGAAGCCGTGGAACGATTACAGGACGCTACGAGTCTCTGCGTGCCCTCCAGCCTCACCGAACCGCGAGCAGCAGGGAGACCCGTGGACAAGGGAGGGTGAAGGGCCTTGGCCAGAGGCGGGTCGAGCCGAAGGCTCAGAAGGGGCGGACGTTTTGGTACTCGGGCAGTGGGCCGCCTGCGTCTGCGAGGATGTAATCGGACCACATCCTGTTGATGACGTCCTGGTTGGCCCCCGCGATATCCGTGTTCATATTGGGATCCGCCCTCAGATCGTAGAGCCTGGCCTCCGACCCGTCGTTGCGGGCGAACATCACGTAGTCCTCATCCCGCGCCCAAGCGTGCGTGTTGTAGCCTAGCGTGAAGTGTGCCCGCTCCTCGGGTTCCCCGCCCTCGAACAGGACCGAGAGATCCTGGCCCTCCATCGGTTTCTGCGGTTCTATGCCGAGGAAGCCCAAGATGGTGGGGGCGACATCGTGGGTAGAGGCGTAGTAGTCGCTCCTCTGCCCTGCGCCCTCCCCCTCGGGATGCCTGATGAAGAAGGGGATGTCCGTAACCTCGGGCCAGAGCGCGTAGTCTGGCTTGCCCGTGTAGCCGTGCTCCCCGTGGGCGACGCCGTGGTCGGAGAGCACTACGAGCAACGTGTTCTCGGAGAGACCCAGCTCGTCCATCCTGTCGAGGAAGTTTCCGAGCCAGCGATCGGCCATCGTGACCTCTGCGGCGTAGCGCGCCCTCATCCGCTGGAGCTCACGCTCCGTGAGGTAGTTGCTCGGGCCGTAGATGACGGAGTAAGGCTCCTTGCCGCCGTAGTCGTCGTCGTAGAGGGAGACGTACTTCTCTGGAGTGTCCCAGGGCTCGTGCGGGTCGTAGCCGTCCACGACCAGGAAGAACGGCTGTCTCTCGCTCGCGGCCTCCATCAACTCCATCGCCCCGGTGAACACCCTGGGGGAGAACCAGTCCTCCTCGCTCTCCCGCTCCGGTACGTTGCTCCCCTCCACGTTGGCCCAGTACTGGCGCATCTGGAACGTCATGGCCGGCACGTTGCCCTTCAGCAGGGCATCGTTCACCCGCTCCGGCGGGAACGTCCACATGGGTTTGTAGTTATCTGTGGTCTGTCCCCGGATGTAGTCGAAGACGTCGAAGCCCCGCTGGAAGGTGTAGGAGGGCTTGAACTGATGCATGTTGTCGGTCTCGAACATGGTCGTGTAGCCGTTCTCCTTGAGGATCTCGGCGAGATGCCTCTGTCCCTCGGGTATCGGCTCCCAGCCCTGGAGGATTATGTCGTCTCCCTTGGGGGGCTCCCAATCCCTGAACGGCCAGGTTCTCAGGCCCGTGTGGATAGCCCTCCTGGCGCAGATGGTCGGGGCCGACTCGGGGTAAGCCTGGGTGAAGTGCAGGCTCTGCTCGGCGAGAGCGTCGAGGTTGGGGGTCTGTATCCAGGTGTTCCCGTAGGCCCCGATGTGATCCTTCCTCAGGCTGTCCAGGATCACCAGCACCACGTTGGTGCCCCCTTCGCCGGACGGAGGTCTGCCGGGCAGGTTCGGGAGGCGTTCGGTGACGTCGCAGCCGGCGCCAAGGAGGGACGCCCCGAGCGCCCCTGCGCCGGCGAGCGTCAGGAACTCTCGGCGGGAAAGGGTACGGACTCTGCGTCTGCTCACAACCCCCGGAGATTACTACGCCGGTCCCGAGTGTCAACCGGGGTGGACTGTTGCGACGCTGTCGCCGAATCCACGCTGGCCGCGGGGTCGTCATGGCCACGGTTCACGTGGGTCTGCCGTCCTCTCCGGCGTGGCGAGGTCGTCTGTG
>DASZKL010000102.1:0-2348 GCA_035947015.1 Rubrobacteraceae bacterium | reverse complement strand
CGGCAAGGCGATAGCCATGCTCGAATACGAGTCGGTGAAGCATGTCGGGCCTACCTTCCACGGCGACACAATCTACGCGGAGACGACCGTGCTGGAGAAGCGCGAGTCGAGGAAGCAGAACGACCGCGGCATAGTCACCGTAGAGACCCGTGCATTCAACCAGAGAGACGAGACCATGCTCATCTACCGGCGAAGTCTCCTGGTACCCAAGCGCGACGCACCGGACGCGGAGGCCGTGCGGACCGCTGCTTCTGCGGAGGACCTCTAGATGGCTTCCACGCCCAGGCTGCCGCTAGAGGGGGTTCGGATTATAGCCGTCGAGCAGTACGGGGCCCTGCCCTTCGGGACCATGTATCTGGCAGACCTGGGTGCCGAGGTAATAAAGGTGGAGGATCCGGCGCGTGGCGACATTAGCCGCTCCGTGGGACCCTACGCCGAGGATGGGGACAGCCTCTTCTACCAGTCGCTCAACCGCAACAAGCGAAGCGTGAGCCTAGACTTGCGTAGCGAATCCGGACGCCGGGTGCTGCACGACCTGGTGAGGGTCTCCGACGCCGTGGCGAATAACCTCCGGGGGGACCTGCCGGCGAAGATGGGTCTCACCTATAAGGCGCTAGGGAAGGTCAACCCCAGGGTAGTCGCCGCCTCGCTGACCGGCTTCGGGCTCACCGGCCCGCGCGCCGCGCAGCCTGGCTACGACTACCTGGCACAGGCGTTGGCCGGGTTCATGAGCGTGACCGGCGAGCCGGATGACCCGCCGATCCGCTTCGGGCTCTCGATCGTAGACTTCATGAGCGGCATCGCCGCCGCTCTCGGCATCGTGTCGGCAGTCTTCAGCGCCCGCGAGAGCGGGCGCGGCATGGACGTGGACGTGAGCCTCCTGGATGTCGCCGTCTCGAACCTTAACTACCTCGCCGCCTGGTACCTGAACGAGGGTTACCTTCCGTCGCGAGCGCCCAACGGCGCCCACCCGTCGCTCGTGCCGTCGCAGCGGTTCCGTACCAAGGACGGCTACATGTACATCATGTGCAACAAAGAGAAGTTCTGGGCAAACCTCTGCGATGCGCTGAGACGACCGGAGTGGAAGGAGGAACCCCGTTACCGCGACTTCTCCGCCAGATACGAGAACCGCGAGCGGTTACTCTCGGAGCTGCAGGAAGCGCTCCTCGAGCGTACGACGGAAGAGTGGCTAGAGGCCTTCGGTGACACCGTGCCATGCGCACGCGTGAACACGATCGACGAGGCCCTGGCCGAGCCGCAGATCCTGGCACGCGACATGATAATAGATGTGCCGCACGACCGACGCGGCACGGTGAAGGAGATCTCCTGTCCGATCAAGGTCGACGGCGCGCCGGTTCCCAGGAATGCCGCCCCCACCCTCGGCGGGGACACTGAATACGTGCTGAGAGATGTCCTCGGATACCCCAAGTCGGAGATAAGCAAGCTTACGGAAAGTGAGGCGAGGTAGTGGCGGCTTTCTCTCGTTTTGAAAGGCCAAGCGTAGAGAGGGATCAGGCCTTCGTCCCACGCCTTCCTCGGAGGGGCGTGGCTTTGTACCTCCAGGTAGCCGACTATCTCCGCAGCAAGATAGAGTCGGGCAGACTCTCGCCCGGCGACCAGCTTCCGCCGGAGACGGAGCTCGCGGAGAGCTTCCACGTCAGCCGCCACACCATCCGCGAGGCGCTGCGGTACCTGAAAGCGCGGGGCTACGTCGAGTCTCGGCAGGGGAAAGGCAGCGTCGTCCGAGACCGTAGACGGAGCCTGAGGGTGAACCCCGTCATAGGGTCGATAAACGACCTGCTGCAGTTCGCTAGCAAGACCGTGCTGAAGCCCGTCTCCGTAGCCAGCGAGCCCGCTTCGGGCGAGGTCGCCGAGATCATAAATCTTGAACCGGGAGACGACGTGCTGCGCATAAGCGCGCTACGCTGCGACGAGAACGACGTGGTCTTCGGCTACACCAACGTGTACATACCCACTATTTTTGCGGAGGGCCTGAGCCCCGAAACCATTCACAACGTGCCGATCTACGCTCAGATAGAGCGCAACACCGGGATCGAGGTAGTGGGCGTGGAACAGCGCATAACCGCCGTCGGCGCCAACGAAGCACTCGTGAAACATTTGGGCCTGAAGCGCGGGGAGCCCGTCCTGCGGATCACCCGCCTCTACTATGAGGAGAGCGGCAGGCCCGTCGAGTTCGCAGAGTCTTTTCACCACTCCTCCGCCTATGAGTACCTGATCCATCTTCGCAAGGAGATTTGAAGGGCGTTCCATGAAGAACGGGCTCGATCATCTCGTGACGGAACACGGTCGAACCTTGAGACAGCTGGGTCCCGGACCGGGGAGTAGGC
>DASZKL010000101.1:0-2755 GCA_035947015.1 Rubrobacteraceae bacterium | reverse complement strand
TTCACAACACCGGCCGGCGGTCCACGGCGAGCGGCGCTTCGAGGCCGTCCTCGAGGAACGCCTCCTGCGTCTCGTCGAAGTACTCTGCGGGCACGCTTACAAGCGCGAGGGCGAATCCGTCCGAGAAGGCCCTCGCCCACTCCTCGGCGAGATTCTCAGGGAGGCCCATCCCCAGGAGCCGCTTCTCGACCTGGGGGCGCCGGTGGTACAGGACGAGACCCACGACGGCGCCGAGGGTCATGAGCGACTGCACGATCAGTCCCGTCGCCAGGTGGACGGCGCCCAAGAGAACGCTCACGGCGGTGACCCCCAGGAACGCGCTCGCGAACTCGAACCACTGCAGCCGCGATAGACCAAACTCGACAGTGAGCGTGCTGGCGTCGGGGAGGGTCACCCCCACGAGGCGCTCGTCACGCCGTCGTGACAGCACGAGCAGCTTCCCGGGTCCGATGTCCGAAGCTTCGAGCCGCTCGTCGAGCGCCTTGAGCGCCCCCAGATCCCGGGCTACCGCCCCGACTGTGTAGTAGCGCGGTACGCTCATACCCTGGTGATTTTACCAACCACTTCCGGCTGACTCTGCGCGTGCTCGTAGACGACGGGACGCGGTCCGCATTGGGTCTAGAAACAACCCCACTGTGAGAGGCTCTCAGGGTGTTTCTTCCGGGCGCTGTCGCAGCGCATGCCCGAGGCCGAGGGCTTGCGCCTCCTCGGGAGAGAGGACGAGGGCCATCTCCGGCGCTTTCACACAGTCCTCGCAGCGCATAGTGATCTCGGCGCCGCCGTCCGGGTGAACCCTGAACTCGTCCTTGGGCACGGGTTCAGAGGAACCGCAGTCGGGGCAGCTGAGGCCCTTCTGCTGCGCGAGCCGCCCCGCGTGGCGTTTCTGTTGACCCGAGAGCGACATCTTCGCGGAAAAACTCCTCCAGCTCGAGGTGATGAGAAGCCCGGCGACTCTAGGAGGGGGTTCCCAGATAAGGGTTAGCAACCATCGCGGGCCACCGGACTCCTGACGTCAGGTCTCCCTCTACCCGATCCTCAGGGGGGCCAAACCCGGTGCGCTCATTAGAACCTCTCTACCGCACTCGCCGCGACGAGTGGGCAGGCAGCTTCACGCCACGGCGAGCACGGCTCCCGCGGTGACGGTCCCTATGAGCACCCCGGCGAGAACGTCGAAGGGGTAGTGGACACCGAGGTAGACGCGCGAGAGGGCTACTAGGAAGCCAGAGAGCACGAGCGCGGGGGCGAGCGCCGGGTAGACGACCGACAGGGTCAGGGCCCCGGCGGCGGCGGTCGCCGAGTGCCCCGAGGGGAAGGAGCTCGACGATGGCGTCTTTATGAGCGGCGCTACCTCCGTGTCGTCTATGAAGGGCCGGGCGCGGTTGAAGAGGTACTTGGCACCCTCGGCGAGCGTCCAGGAGAGCGCCACAGCGACCCAGGGGATCATGAGGTTCGAGAGCCGAAAACCGGTCAAGACGAACGATCCAGCCGCGAGGGCGCCCCAGAGGAAACCGGCGGTTCCGACGACGGTGAAGGCGCGCATCACGACCGTGAGTGGTGCCCATTTCAGGCGGAAGACGACCCTGAAGAGAGCGCGGTCGAGATCCCATATTTTGCGAATCAGGTTCTTCACGTTCGCCTATTTTTCGCTCGAAGCGTTCGGACCGCCGGGTATTGTACCCTTCCTCGGCGCGGGCGTCCGGAGATCGGCTAGGGAGCTCGTCGCGCAGCTCGCTGGCCTCCGCGTCGGTGAGGTCGCGTATCGATAGAGCGGACCGGATCTCCTCAGCGCTCAGAACGTTCTCGGTCATCGGGATTCCCCTCGGTCTTGTCCGGCGCACGACATCGGCGCCGAACGATCTTTCGTCGAACGGGACACCGTAATATCCCCTGACCGGTTCCGGGTGGCCGAACTAACTTCGGCCTGAAGTGAGAGATCCGCGCCCTACGCGTGCAGGGGCTGTCCCCCTGGCCCGGAACGGGTCGGGGGGCCGCTAAATCGCCGCGGATGTAGGTGAGCTTCCATCATTCTCAAAATTATCATGCAGGCCCGCGGCGGACAAGCCTCGAGGGCTACTCTGACCGCTTCGCTTTCTCAAGTAGAATTAGACTGGATGTCCTGGAGTATGTTCTAGAAGGGAAGTTCGAAACGTGGACAGAGCACTGATACAGAAGGCGGTCGACGAGGCCAGGGACGCTGAGGCGAACCTCGTGATCTGGGACCGCAGGGACACCTTCACCGTAGAGCAGGACGACGTGGCCGATCTCGAGATAGGCGATGATCACCTGCGGGTGACGATGCAGGACGGCAAGGTCGCCGTCTACGTGGAGCTGGACTCGATCTACAAGCTAGTCGTGGAGAGGGAGCGCTCCCGTAGGACCGGAGCCCGGACCGGGTTCGGAGCCGCAGGGAGCTGATTAGCTAGTAAGCACGGCGCCTGCGGCGCCTTTCAGCACGCCTGCGTCGCAGGGAGCCAGCGTGCTAACTAGCAGTAATCTCGACCCCGTCCTCGCGGGCGATGACGGCTGCCCTGACGAGCCCGACGAAGAGGCCGCACTCGAGGGCGCCGGGGATGCGTTTTATCTCGACCTCGAGGGAGGCGGGGTCGGGGATCTTGGGGAAGAGGCAGTCCGCCGTATAGTGACCACCGTCGGTGACGAAGGGATGGTGCGGGTCCGCGCGGTCCATCCGGAGCGCCGGCTCGCAGCCCAGCGAAGAGAGGGCCTCCATGGTCGTCTCCCAGCCGAAAGGCTCGAC
>DASZKL010000100.1:0-2102 GCA_035947015.1 Rubrobacteraceae bacterium | reverse complement strand
GCGCTCAGCCCCATGCCATCCGACCTCCGCTCGGCCAACTCCTCTTCGCTCGGGAGGAACTCTAGCTCGCGGTTGAGCTTGCCTGCCTGTTCCAGGGCGCGGATGTAGCGGGCGTGCACGTCCACCATGGAGGCGGCCTGGGCTACGGCGTTGCTAAGGGCCTGGGTCTGCTGGTAGTTGTCTCGCAGGACGAGCTGGGCCACCTCTTCCGTCATCTCGGTGAGCAACTCGTTGCGCTGCTTCTCCGTCATGTCGCCGCTCTCGACTATCGAGTCGAGCAGGATCTTGATGTTCACCTCGTGGTCCGAGCAGTCTACGCCTGCCGAGTTGTCTATTGCGTCGGTGTAGATCCTGCCCCCCCTCAGGGCGTACTCCACGCGTCCCTTCTGGGTGAAGCCGAGGTTCCCGCCCTCCCCGACGACGTGGCAGCGCAGGTCGCTCGCGTCCACCCTCAAAGAGTCGTTGGCCCTGTCGCCGACGTCGGCGTGGCTCTCGTCGCTCGCCTTCACGTAGGTGCCGATGCCCCCGTTCCAGAGCAGGTCGGCCTTCGCCTTGAGGAGAGCCTGGATCACCTCCTGCGGCGCCAGCGAGTCTTCTTCCACCTCGAGGAGCTCTTTCACCTGCGGGGAGAGCGGGATGGACTTGGCTGACCTCGAGAAGACGCCGCCCCCCTCGGAGATCACCGCCTCGTCGTAGTCGGACCACGAGGATCGCGGCTCTCTGAAGAGCCTCTCGCGCTCCTCGAAGCTGGCCTCGGGGTCGGGGTCGGGGTCGAGAAAGACGTGGAGGTGGTTGAAGGCGCCCACGAGCTTGATGTGCCTGGACAGGAGCATGCCGTTCCCGAACACGTCGCCTGACATGTCGCCGATCCCCACTACCGTGAAGTCGTTGTTCTGTATGTCCGTGCCGAGCTCGCGGAAGTGGCGCTTTACAGACTCCCAAGCTCCGCGCGCGGTGATCCCCATCTCCATGTGGTCGTAGCCCGCCGATCCGCCCGAGGCGAAGGCGTCTCCGAGCCAGAAGCCGTAATCCTTGGAGATCCCGTTGGCGATATCTGAGAAGGTAGCTGTGCCCTTGTCTGCGGCGACCACGAGGTACGGGTCATCCTCGTCGTAGCGCACTACATCCTCGGGCGGAACGGTCCGATCACCCACGAAGTTATCTGTAAGGTCGAGCATGCCGCGGATGAGGGTCTTGTAGCAGTCGACTACCTCTTCCATGAGCGCCTCGCGGCCCCCCTGCGCCGGCGGCCGCTTCACGACGAAGCCGCCCTTCGCGCCAACGGGCACGATCACCGCGTTCTTCACCATCTGGGCCTTCATGAGGCCGAGGATCTCGGTCCGGAAGTCCTCCCTGCGGTCGGACCAGCGGATGCCCCCGCGCGCTACTTTGCCACCGCGGAGGTGCACGCCCTCAGTGCGCGGCGAGTAGACGAAGATCTCGAACTTGGGCCGCGGGAGCGGGAGGAGCGGTATGCGCGATGGGTCGAACTTGAACGAGAGGTAGGGCTTGGGCTCCCCTCCATCGGTGCTCTGGAAGTAGTTGGTGCGCACCGTCGCCAGGGTCGCGCTGAGGAAGTTCCTCATGATGCGGTCTTCGTCGAGGCTCTCTACCTCATCGAGCGCTTCTTCTATCTCCCGCTCGAGCCGCTCGGTCTCCGCCTGCGCGCTCTTCTGGCGGTTCGGGTCGAAGCGGGCCTTGAAGAGCTCGACGAGGAGCCTGGCGATGTGCGGGTTCGCCGACAGAGTGTCTTCCATGTAGTTCTGCGAAAAGGTGGTCTGCGTCTGGCGCAGGAACTTGCAAAAGGCCCTAAGTACCGTGATCTCCCGCCACGTCAGCCGGGCCCGCAGCACAAGATGGTTGAATCCGTCGTTCTCTACGTCCCCGCGCCAGGCCCGGGCGAAGGCATCCTGGAAGATCTCCTTCACCTCCCCGGTCTGGAGCTCCTCCTGCGCCCCGTGGACCAGGCCGAAGTCGTAGATCCACACCGAAGGCGACCCGACCGGCTCTATCTTGTGGGGGCGTTCGTCGACGACTTCGACGCCCATATCCTCGAGCAGGGGCAGGATGTCGGAGAGTGAGATCTGCTCCCCCAGCCCGAA
>DASZKL010000099.1:0-2788 GCA_035947015.1 Rubrobacteraceae bacterium | reverse complement strand
CCAGGGTCGGAGGGGGGCGTCGCACCGGCGGGCGTTCGCCGTCCACGAGCGCGGGCGAGGCGAGCATCCGGAGCGTCCCCGCCAGGGGGTGGTCCACGTCTTGCAGCATGTCCGTGCTCCAGAGATGCTCGTCGGCGAGCGCCTCGGCCAAGGTGTTGACCGGCCCGCAGGGGACGCCGACGCCCCGGATCTCCTCTACCCACTCGTCAGCCGTCCGTTGGGAGAGCTCTCCCTGAAGGATCTCCACAAGCTCCTCCCGGTTCGCCACCCGGTCGGGGTTCGTGGCGAAGCGTTCGTCCGCGGCCAGGTCATCGCGGCCGATGGCCTCACACAGCCTCCCGAACTGGGCGTCGTTGCCGACGGCGACGGCGATCTGCTTGTCCGAGGCGTCGAAGGTCTGGTAGGGGACTATCGTCGGGTGGCCGTTGCCCATGCGGCCCTTGTCCTCGCCGGAGACGAGGTACTCCTGTCCGCGGTTGGCGAGCCAGCCGAGTGTGCTCTCGAAGAGCGGCACCTCGACGCGCGCGCCCTCTCCCGTGTCGTCGCGGCGGCGCAGGGCGGCGAGTATCGTCGTCGCGGCGTAGAGACCGCAGACGATGTCCGCGATGGCGACCCCTACCTTCGTCGGCTCGCCGTCCGGCTCGGGAAACCCGGTTATCCCCATGACGCCGGCTCGCGCCTGGATCAGGAAGTCGTACCCCGGACGTTCCTCGTCCTTGCCGGGCCCGAAGCCCGTGATCGAACAGTACACCAGACCGGGATTGTCCTCCCTGAGCGCCTCGTAACCGAGGCCGAACCTCTCCAGGGCGCCGCGCCTCATGTTCTCGATCACGACGTCAGCCCCGGCCGCGAGCCTCTTGACCCTCTCCAGCCCCTCCGGGTCCTTGAGGTCCACGCCGATCGAGCGCTTGTTCCGGTTGACGGAGAGGAAATATGCCGACTCGCCGCCCGCGAAGGGAGGTCCCCACTGTCGGGTGTCGTCGCCGCGCTCGGGGTGCTCGACCTTGATCACGTCCGCCCCCAGGTCGGCCAGCACCATCGTCGCGTACGGCCCGGCCAGTACCCGCGAGAGGTCGAGCACCCTCACGCCTTCGAGGGGCAACTTCAACCTGGCTTGCCCGGATGGTCGTCTATGAGGAAGAGCCGCGTCGGCCCGGGAGCGAGGTTGCGACCCCGGTGCGCCCCGGCGCCCAGAGCGGCCGGCGGGAGCAGGAACGCCTCCCCTTCGGAGGCCCGCAGGGGCTCCCTGCCGTCGTCGAACTCGTACTGGATCTCGCCTTCCACGACGTAGCCGCGGTGGCCCTCCTCACACCACTCCTCACGCCCCACACCCTCGCCATACTCGACCACGGCCCAGCGCGCCCCCTCCACCTCGGTCTCTTTAGCCCTGATGCCGGGCGCGTCCTCGCTCCATCCCATCTCGCCGAAAGGCACGTTTATCGCCTCATCCATGCGTGGCAGTTTAGCGGGCTCGACGCGCGACCGCGCACCCGGGTGTGAGGGAGATCAACGACCCGAGGCCGCACCTGTGTGAGAATGCGACCGCAGCGGAAAAGAGAGGCGGATCCATGACCACAGCGCAGACGGACCATGAGCGGGATGGACGGCGGACGCCGGGACGCCCGAGCCCGTACGACTTCCTGGGCGTGGAAGCCCACCTCTCGGAGGAGGAGAAGCTGGTAAGGGATAGGGTGCGCTCCTTCGTCGATGAGAGGATAAAGCCCAACATAAGCGAATGGTTCGAGAGGGCCTACTTCCCCGGAGAGCTGGTGCCCGAGATGGGCTCCTTGGGTTTGCTTGGGATGCACCTAGAAGGCTACGGCTGCGCTGGCAAGGGTGCCGTCTCCTACGGCCTGGCGTGCATGGAGCTTGAGGCTGGGGACTCGGGGCTTAGGACGTTCGTGAGCGTGCAGGGCTCCTTGGCGATGAGTGCCATCCACAAGTTCGGCTCCGAGGAGCAAAAGCGGGAGTGGCTGCCTGCCATGGCGCTTGGGCACAAGATAGGCTGCTTCGGCCTCACCGAGCCTGCCGCAGGCTCTGACCCTGCCTCCATGAAGACCTTCGCGCGCAGGGAGGGTTCGGAGTGGATACTCAACGGCTCCAAGCGCTGGATCGGGATGGCAACAATAGCGGATGTGGCTGTTGTGTGGGCAAGAACAGACGAGGAGAATAACCCCGTCCGGGGCTTCCTGGTGCCCACCCACACAAGAGGGTTCACTGCCACCGACATAACGGCCAAGATGAGCATGCGAGCCTCTGTGCAGTGCGACATCTCCCTCGAGGACGTACGACTCCCAGCCGAGGCGATGCTGCCCGGGGCGGAGGGGCTAAGGGGACCTTTTGCGTGCCTCAACGAGGCGAGATACGGCATCGTGTGGGGGGCTATGGGGGCTGCGAGGGAGTGCCTTGTGTGCGCGCTAGGGTACGCCAAAGAGCGCGAGCAGTTCGGCAAGCCCATAGCCTCCTTCCAGCTCACCCAGGAGAAGCTCGTGAACATGATGGTGGAGGTCGAGAAGGGGGCGCTCCTGGCGCTGCACCTCGGGCGCATGAAAGACGAAGGCGCCTTGAGAGCGGAGCAGATCTCCTTAGGCAAGCTAAACAACGTGCGCGAGGCGATAAAGATAGCCCGCGAGGCGCGCACCATCCTGGGCGGTAACGGGGTGACGCTTGCGTATCCGGTGATGCGCCACATGGCCAACCTCGAGAGCGTGAGGACGTATGAGGGCACAGACGAGGTGCACACCCTCATCCTTGGCCACGCCATAACCGGTATCCCAGCCTTCCGCTA
>DASZKL010000098.1:0-4209 GCA_035947015.1 Rubrobacteraceae bacterium | reverse complement strand
TTACGTACCTGTTGTCCATGGGGCTAGCTTACCACGGCACGATCGTGACGCGGCGCGAAGGTACGAGGTATGAACCCTACGGCGCTCTAGCTACCGGTGTACCTGATCCTCTCTACCGAGCCGCTACCGCGGACGAGTACGAAGAGGTTGCCCCCTGTGCCGACATCCAGGTCTACGGGACCCGGGAGATTCGTCGCGAACCCTACGGCTCGGTCGGTCGCCAAATCGTACCTCCGTATCCAACCGCTGCAGAGATCTGCGAAGAAGTAGTCGCCGACGTATTCGACCGGGAACTGTCTCGCCGCGGGATTATAGAAGACACCGCCGGTGATCGCGCACCCGGTGGTAGAGGAACTACCGTGCTCATAGGCAAAGACCGGCGCTAGATAGCGCGGATCGGTTTCCGAACCTTCGTAGGCGGGCCAACCGTAATTCGCGCCCTGTACACCACGATTGATCTCTTCCCAGGTGCTCTGCCCCACGTCGTTGATGAAGATGCGGCCAGTACCGGGCTGGACTGCGAAGCTGAAGGGGTTGCGTAACCCAAGTGCCCAGATGGCGCGATTCTTGCCCGAGGCACTGTCGTAGAACGGATTGCTCTTGGGAATCGTCCCATCCCTGTTTATCCGCAGCAGTTTCCCAAGCAGGTTGTTCAGCGACTGGGCATAGTTGGGGTTTGCGTTTTCGCCGACGGCCACGTAGAGCCCGCCGCCCGTGCCGAAGTGTATAGCTCCACCGTTGTGGTTGCGGGCGCTACTGAGGTTTTTCAGCCGCAGGATGAGCTTCTCGCTGCTCAAGAGAGCCCTATTGCCACTGGCGGTAAAGCGGACGACGCGGTTGTGGGCCGGGGTCGTGCCCACCGCCTCCTGCGTGTAGTGGACATAAACATACTTGTTGGCCGGGAAGTTAGGGTCGAACGCGACGCCCAACAGGCCACGCTCGCCCGCCGAGTCGACTTTGCGCGAGATGTTGAGGAACGGTGTCCCCAGCAGCCTGCCGTCCCGGATGATCCGCAGCCTCCCCGCCTGCTCGGCCACAAAGATCCGGCCGTCGGGAGCAAACGTCATGGTAGTCGGGGCGGTGAGTCCGCCGGCTACCCGCGACTGCACAAATCCCGCCGGGAGCGAGGCCGCGCCATGCGCCTGTCGAACCGTGCACAGGAGAACGACCGCCGAAGCCAATGCCAGGGCGAATCCGAAAGCAAGGAGCAACGCGCGAAGATCAGGCCCACCAGCTCTGTACCTGAGAGTTGCGACATCCGCTGGCTCACCGGATGCTGCTCGTAACATCTCATCACTCCTTTCGGTAACCCGGCCACCTCCCCTGGAGGTCCGTCGGCTTTGCGTCCCTGCCTCGCGGCAGGTTTGCCTTTATCGAGGGCTCGATCAGTCTATCCCAGGACCAAGCACCTGGCAACCAGAGTAACTAGGCCGCCTCGTTGGCGTCTATCGATTTTACCGAGTACGGTTGTACCGAGTACGGTTGCTCAGACGAAGGTTCGATCGAGGATCAGAGCATGCTCGAGACGTTCAAGGTACTCGCGCTCGGGGATCTCGATCGCCCCTAGCCGGGCCAGATGTTCGTTCTGGATCTGGCAGTCCAACAGCACGTAGCCCCTGCTCCTGAGGCGCTCGACGAGATGGGCGAGGCACACCTTCGAGGCGTCCCGCATGTGGCTGAACATGGACTCCCCCATGAAAGCCCCTCCCAGGGCCACGCCGTAGAGGCCGCCGACAAGCTCGCCGTCTCTGTAAGCCTCGACGCTGTGGGCTTTGCCCGCCTCGTGGAACCGGACGAAGGCGTGGATGATCTCGGCGCCGATCCAGGTGTCGCTGCGATCGGCGCATGCCCGGATTACGGCCTCGAAGTCCCGGTCGACGTGAATCTCGTAGGTCCCCTTTCGGATGAGGCGCGCGAGCGATTTGGAGACGTGCAACGCGTCGAGCTCCAGGATCGAGCGCGGGTCCGAGCGGTAGAATCCTATCCGTCCGTACCCGTCTGCCATCGGAAAGGCGCCAGCCCTGTAGCAGGCTTCGAGGACTTCCGGCGTCAGCTTCACACCCCAATACTAGACAGGTCCACCCCTGGCGCGCCACGAAGGAGACGGGCGTACCCTTACCCCGCTTTGTGGAGCATTCGAGCGGCTCGGGGTACCATTAGGTAGAAGGTACGACTCCGCCCGCAGCGGTGGATTCGACACTAGGAACCCGTCCGAGTTGGGAGGCGAAGCTCTCGATGCGCGTGTACAAGAGTGGCCACGGGGCCCGCGTGTTGCTGATGCTCGCCATGACGGTTGTGGCCGTCGCGGTGATCTTCTACGGGCTCGGCGTCCTCGAAGGCTGGGGCAGGGCGCTCGCGGTCGGCCTCGCGGTAGGCGTGCTCTTGATCTCCTCCTGGGTTCTAGTGTGGGTGCTGCGCCGCAACGAAGAACGCTACCGCGCGCGTGCTCTCAACGATTCCCTGACAGGCCTGCCGAACCGATCTTCGTTCGTGGAGCGCCTGGATCGCGCCCTGACCGAGCAGGGGTCGCGCCATATAGCGATCTTGCTCGTCGACCTGGACGACTTCGAAGAGATCAACCACACCCTCGGCCACGAGGCTGGGGACCGGCTGCTCGCCGCGGTCGGCGAACGACTCGAGGATTCAGGGAGTTTCGCCGCTCGCCTCTGCGGCGACGAGTTCGCCGTCCTCCTCGACGAGGTACCCGAGAAGAGCACGGCGGCCGCCGCGGCACAGCGCATCGGGGAGTCGCTGAAGGCCCCCATCGAAGTGGATGAGAGCGAGGTATTGGTCAGCGCCAGCATCGGGGCAGCGGTAGCCGACCCCAAGCAAGTAGACGGCTCCGAGGACCTCCTGCGCCAGGCGGACGTAGCGATGCACGCTGCCAAGAGAAAGGGCAAGGCGCGCCACAAGGTGTTCGACCCCGGCGCTGACACCACCACATCGGGACGCTCGGTTGCGGAGGCAGAGCTGCGCCGGGCCATCGAGGCAGGAGAGTTCCGGGTCCACTATCAGCCGCTCGTCTCCGTAGGAACCGGCAGAGTAAGAGGGCTGGAGGCACTCGTGCGCTGGCAACATCCCGTATACGGTCTCATCTCCCCAGAAGAGTTCGTGCCGCTGGCCGAGCAGACCGGGCTCATAGTGCCCATCGGTCGGTGGGTGCTGCGGGAGACCTGCCGCCAGCTGAAGCTCTGGCAGGACGAGCATCCGAGCAACCCGCCCCTGCTCCTTAGCGTGAACGTCTCGGCCCGCCAGTTCGGCCAGCCCAACCTGGCCAGGGAGATCCTGAGCACCCTCCAGCGGAGCGGGCTGGATCCCCGACACCTGATACTGGAGATCACCGAGGGTGTCATGGTGCACGACGCATCGGCTGTCTCCGCGTTACAGGAGCTGAAGGGCTCGGGGATAAGGTTTGCGATGGACGACTTCGGCACCGGCTACTCCAACCTCTCCTACGTCAAGCGCCTCCCGATCGGTATCATCAAGATCGACCACTCCTACGTCCGCGGGCTCGGCGACGACGCCGAAGACACGGCCATCGTGCACGCCACGGCCGCGTTCGCCAAGGCTCTGGGCCTCGGTCTCATGGCGGAAGGGATCGAGAACGCCGAGCAGCTCACCCTGCTCAGGGAGATGGGATGCGAGCTGGGACAGGGGCACCACTTCGCGAAACCGCTCCCTGGCGAAGAGGTACCGGCATTCCTGGACGCACACCGCTCGACGATTATCGGTTCGGGGTAGGATGGTCTCTTACAGCGTCGTTCACAAGGATTGATCCGCCACACTTGAGACAAAACCCCGATAGAGCAACAAACCCTGAAGCCTGAAGCGTGATGCCTGAAGCCGCTCTCAGATGAGCGGTACGACCCTGCCGACCATCTCGCCGTGCAGGTCGCGCACAGGCCGGGTCTGAGGCTCGCCCGGCACTTCCACCCCCAGGCGAGCGAGGATCGCGAGGGCGGCAGGGCGCAGGGCGCGGGTTCCGCCATCGGAGATCTTCAGGGCGAGGCCCAACCGCTGGGGGCTGCCGGCGCCGAGCACCGCCTCCGCCCCACTCTTGGAGACGATGGCGGTGCCGCCCATCACGGCCGTGTCGAAGCGCTCCGTTCCGGCGACCATGAAGGGATGCTCCCGCATGGCGCGCTGTACCCTCCCGGCGGCACTTCCCAGGTCGTCTGGGAGGCCCTCGCCTGTGGCTAGCCGGGCGAA
>DASZKL010000097.1:0-4028 GCA_035947015.1 Rubrobacteraceae bacterium | reverse complement strand
TTATAAACGGCGAGGTGCTGGCTGGGCTCCAGCCTGTAGGGGTCTTCGAGGACGCGATAGAGCGAGCCGAGGAAGAGGCCGGGCGGGGAGGTTAGGTGGTCGAGATCTCTCTCGTCGCTTCGTTTCTCGGCGGGGTGCTCTCGCTCCTGAGCCCGTGCAGCGCCATGCTCCTGCCCGCCTTCTTCGCCTACGCCTTCGGGGAGGAACTGGTCAAGAAGACCGGCGTCTTCTACCTTGGCCTGGGGCGACGCTCGTGCCTCTCGGGATGGGCATCTCTGCGGTCAGCGCCCTCTTCTACGGGCACAGGGGCGCCCTGATCGCGATCTCCGGTGGGCTCCTGATCACCTTCGGCATCCTGCAGTTGCTCGGCTACGGATTCACCCTCGGACCTTTGAGCCGAGTGCGCGGCAAGATAAGGGGCGACTCGAGCTTGGCCGTATTCTCTCTAGGTGCGTTCTACGGCTTCGCGGGCTTCTGCTCGGGCCCCATCCTGGGCGCGGTGCTCACCGTCGCAGCGGCCTCGGGGGAGGCGCTAAGCGGAGCGATCCTCCTGGCCGTCTACGCCGCCGGGATGGCCGCCCCGCTCTTCCTATTGGCCCTCTTCTGGGATCGCCTCCGGAGCCGCCGCTGGCTTCGGGGTAGGGAGGTCGCGCTTGGCAAGCTTCGCCTGCACACCACTAACCTGATCTCCGGTGCCATGTTCGTTCTGCTCGGGGTGCTCTTTATAGCCTACGAGGGCACCAGCGCCCTCTCCGGCCTCTACGAGTCGAGCGGCGCCACGGACCTGGCCTTAGCCGCCGAGCAGTGGGTCAACAACACAGCACCTTGGATCCCAACGGCAGCGATCCTCGCCGCCCTGGCGGTGCTGCTGATATGGGGGTGGCTCCGGCGCGGGGGCCCGAAGGATGCTTCGGGCAAGGACGAGGCTTACGCCACGAAGCGTGGAAGGAGCGCATGAGCCCGATGGAGTTGCTCCTGCCTGGCCGCTTCGAGAAGGCCGCGACGGCCTACGGCTACCAGCGCGTGATCTTCGAGCAGGTGGCCGCGGGCGCGCGTCCGCCGACCGTCTCGATCACGCCCTCTACCCACCACGTCGGGGTGACGAGGCGCGACACGTTCCGCCCCGGCTTCGCTGACGCAGTTCGCGCCTCGCACGAGGAGGGCTACCCCGTGCTCGTTCGGAGCGCGGGTGGGGGAGCGACCGCCGCCCACTACGGCACCTTTGGCTTCTCCATAATCCGACCTGCGAAGGACGTCGAGCCCCGGCGCACCGTCCGCGACCGCTACGACGAGGCCGCCGCCCTGGTCCTCGCGGCCTTCTCCCGTCTCGGTGTCAGGGCGGAGATCGGAGAGGTAAGGGGCGAGTTCTGCCCAGGGGATCACAGCATCAGGGTGGGGAACTGGGAGGATGGGGCGAAGGTCGTGGGCATCGCGCAGCGTGTCACGCGCCGGGCGACGAGCGTCGGCGGCATCGTGCTCGTCGAGGGTGAGGAGGATCTGGTCAGGGTCCTGGAGCGCGTCTACGGCGCCATGCGCCTCCCATTCAGACCGAAGAGCGTCGGGAGCCTGCGCCGCGCGGGCAGCAGAGCCGCGCTCGGGGAGGTCGTCGAAGCCTTCGCCGCGGAGGCGACGCTCCGCTACGGTGCCGTCCGCGTCCCTCTCGACGAGCGTACGCTGGAGTTGGCCCGCGGCAACGAGCATCTGGTCGACGTGTAGAAGCCCGTCGTTTTACGGCGCCGGGGGTGTCCTCGTCCTCGTTTGGCTTAGAATAGGGTTCGTGGCCGCGTTTCGACAGGGCTGGGGGCGATGAAGCTAGACAGGTGGTCCGGCGGCGAGGTGAAGAGAGCGGGCGCGCGGGACTCCGGGGGGTCGGCGAGACCCCCCACGCCTATATTCGTTCCTCCGCGGGTCATGGCCATCATCGTGGTGCTGGGGCTCGCGGTGCTCGCGTACGTCCTGTACGCCGCCCCGAGCATCCTCATCGTCGCGCTCGGGGGCACGGCGCTCGCCATACTACTATCGTTCCCGGTGCGGGCGCTCGGGCAGGTAATACCGCGAGGAATGGCGATCCTGGTAACCTTCTTGGGCCTGATCGGGCTGGTGACCCTTGCGCTGGTCTTCCTTGTCCCGCTGCTCGTCCGGCAGCTAAGGAACTTTATCCTGATCACGCCCGCTATCGCGAACAACGCAAACGACTTCTTGCTCAGCCTGATCGAACCGCTCGCCGAGAGTGGGCTGCTGCCGATCCCGGCTGAGGACGTCATGGCGGGGCTTGTGCAGAACCTCTTCGAGAGGGCCCGTGACGTCATAGAAGGCCTGCTCGGCGGGCTGGTCGGCATCATCTCCGGGGCCCTGAACTTCGGGATAGTGGTCTTCGGGATGATCTTCGTCGCGGCTTACTTGCTGGCCGACGTTCGGAAGGTGAAGGCTGCGTACCTGAAGGCTGCCCCAAGCGCTACCGGCGGGATGCGCTCGAGTTGTGGGAGGCGTTCGGGGTATCGCTCTCGCGCTTCCTCGGTGGGTTGTTCTTCGTGGTCGTGATTCAGGGTGTGCTCGCCGGCCTGGCGCTCTGGGTTCTGGGGGTACCATACGCGATCCTCCTCGGCGCGTGGGTCTCGCTGACGGCGATCATCCCTTATCTCGGCGCCTTTCTCGGGGGGATACCGGCGGTCCTCGTAGCCCTCGTCTTCGAATCCCCGACGATCGCCGTGCTGACCGTGGTTGCCTACGTCCTGATCCAGCAGCTCGAGGGCAACGTCCTCACCCCCCGCATCCAGGGACGGGCCCTGCACGTGCATCCGATCATCGTGCTCCTGGCCGTTATCGGTGGCGGACAGCTGGCCGGGCTCGCCGGCGTGATCTTCGCCGTCCCTGCCCTCGCCGTCTTCCGCGTCTTCTTCGACTTCTTCCGAGCCCGCATCCGGACGAGCGACCCTGGGGACGCGGGGCGCTACTGATCTAGCTACGCTATCGCCACCGCACCGTCATCGTCTCCGGACTGCTTTGCTGGCCAGCGACGACGATCGTGCGGCTCTCGCCCGCTTCCAGGTCGAAGTAGTTGTCACTAAATCTGGCGGTCTCATCAGGCGTGATCAGGTGCACGAAGTAAGCGTACTTCGAAGCCCTGAGATGGACTCGTAGTTCGCGACCTTCGCCTGGCGTAACTGTCGCTTCCGGCCGAGCGGGCGCGCGCCGCAGATCCTTGATAGCCGCGAAGAAGTGACGGTTGGGCGGAAAAAGTCCTTCCGACGAGCGCACCGAGAGGTAGTGATCGGGTCGGCCGCCTAGCAAGTCGTCTCTCTCCCACCGCCTGATGGACTGGCTGACATTGGCTGCGATCCGGACGCGTATGTCCTCCTCCCACGCCGTGACCCCACCGAAGGTTCGCAGCCGCACGGTGGCGCCATCTTCCATCTCGCTCGTGGTGTCGTTGGTGACCCAGAGTTCCACACCCCCGTCCTCGAGCGCCTTGAACGAGGCGAGGGTCGGCGCGTAGGCTCGCCTCACGTAGTAGTAGCCGGCCTTGGCGAACCCGTGATAGTCGAGCACGCTCCAGCTGAGGGCCGGCCAGCAGTCGTTTAGCTGCCAGAAGAGGGAGCCGGAGCAGTGGGGTTTGCGGCGTCTGAAGTGCTCGATGCCGAACTTGAGTCCCTCCGCCTGGGCGATCATGCTGAAGTCGATGTACTCTTCGAGGTCCCGCGGCAGTCCCGTCACCGTGAGCATCAGGTTGTCGCCCTTGTTCTTGGGGTCGTCTTTGTTGTGATGTTCCATAGAGGGGCTGTGGTAGTAGAGCTGCTCGGGCGGGATGGCGCGACGCAGCGCCTCGTAGACTGGCGCGGCATGCATCCCGAACTCGCTGACGAAGCGGCCGGTATCTTCGGCGTAGCGTAGAAAGGAGACGTTCTCCGGCGTCGGGTCGGTGCGTGGCCTCTCGCCGAAGATACCGGCCGCTTCGTCAGCGAGTTCGGGATGCATGCCGCGCCAGTCTACGAGGCGCTGCGTCGCGCCATCCCGCCCGAGCATCTCTA
>DASZKL010000096.1:0-1664 GCA_035947015.1 Rubrobacteraceae bacterium | reverse complement strand
CGAGCCCGCCGGAGAGGACCTCGAGGATCTTCTCCGGGGCGACGCCGCCTCTGGAGCCGAGGACCAGCGCCTCGCTGACCGCCTCGATGGCGAGGGCTACCACGATCTGGTTGCACGCCTTCACGAGCTGGCCGGCACCCGAGGGTCCGACGTGGGTAACGGTCTCACCCAGGACCTCGAAGAATGGCCTGGCCCGCTCGAAGTCCTCCTCGCTCCCCCCGACCATGATCGAGAGCGTCCCCTCTATGGCGCCGACGTCCCCGCCGCTCACCGGGGCGTCGAGCATCTTGACCCCCCGCTCGCGGGCGGTTCGGGCCAGCTCCCTGGCCAGGACGGGCGAGGAGGTGCTCGTGTCCACGATCAGCGAGCCTTCACCGGCTCCCTGCAAGAGCCCGTCCTCTCCGGCCACGACCTCCTCGACCTCCGGCGGGCCGGGGAGCATCGTGAAGATCACGCCGCTCCTCTCGGCGACCTCCCCGGGGCTTCCGGCCACCTCCGCACCTCCCTCTCTCGCCAGGTCCTCGGCCTTGCTCCGGGTTCTGTTGTAGAGCACGAGCTCGTGGCCCGCTTCCATGAGGTTGCGCGCCATAGGTCTGCCCATGATGCCGAGCCCCACGAAGCCGATCTTCTCGGGCATCTCGTCTCCTTCCGGTGAGCCCTCCGCGTTCTGGAAAGGTACTCTATCGCCCAGGACGAGTACCGGGGACCCGCGACAATCCTGGGGAAAGACTTGAAGACTTGGGCACCGTCGCCGAGTCCCCGGAACCGAAAGCTAACCGGTGGCGATGAATCCGCCGCTCCAAGGGTACGCTTCCTCTACGAGGAGGGCGGGTCGCTAGGGCCAGATCAGGCCGCCTCGATCATCGAAGGTAGCACCCGGTAACCAGGCAATCTCCCAGACATTGCCCTCTGGATCAGCGAAGTAGCCCGAGCGCCCACCCCATTCCCGCGTGACCGGCTCGGCCAGTATGCGACCTCCCGCTTCGCGCACCGCCTCGATAGCTGCGCCAACCATCTCTTCGCTCTGCACAACGACGGCGCAGGTGATGCCGGCGAACCCTTCTGTGCTCTCTGGCGGCGGCATGTTGGCTTCCTCGGCCAGCGCGTCGAGCGAGTAGAGTGCGAGCACGGCTCCCCCGATTTCGAAGCGGGCGAACTCATCGCCGGCCGAATGCGACTCCCACCCGAGCGCTTCGTAGAAGCTCCGCATCGCCGGCAGGTCGCGTACCCCGAAGGTCACGACGTTTAGCCGTGGCGGGACCCTTTCGGCCATTTGGGGCTCCTTTCGCGGTTCCTGTCCCGCTAATTATTCACCAGGCAAGCCCTGATCCCTATCCCCGTTTTTGCGTGAAGCGGGTCGGAGCCCCTACGGAGAGAGCGTGTAGGGACCCCGACCCAGATAGCTAGCGCCACAGATCTGCGACTAGCTCGACACCTCGAAGAGACCGACTTCGTACCTCTCTACACCCGCCACCGTTGCGCAGGTGGTCGCCGCCGACTCGCTGCGCGTGCGATCTCCTACTTCCTCGCTGGCCTGCATGGCCTGCTCGCTCTCCCAGAAGGAGACGCCGACTACCTTGCCACTCTGGCGGTCACTGAGGGTGATGAACCCTTCGAACCCGTCCTGCTGCCGCATCAGGGGCAGGACCTGCTCTCTGACGTAG
>DASZKL010000095.1:0-2708 GCA_035947015.1 Rubrobacteraceae bacterium | reverse complement strand
CCTTTCCTGCTTACGAACCTTCTCCTCGAGGTGCTCGAAAGGAGCGCCCCGAGCCGGATCATCACCGTCTCCTCCGAGGCCAGGCGAAGCGCTCGGATAGACTTCGACGACCTTCAGTCGCGGCGCCGCTACCGCGCCTTCTCGGTCTACGGGATGACGAAGTTGGCCAACATCCTGTTCACCTACGAGCTGGCCCAGCGCTTGAAGGGAACCGGCGTCGTGGCCAACTGCGTGCACCCCGGCGGGGTCAACACCAACTTCGGCGGCAACAACATGAGCATCGGGATCCTGCTCTTCCGGGCGTTCAAGCCCTTCATGCGCACCCCGGAGCAGGGTGCGGACACCATCATCTACCTCGCCGCAGCGCCCGAAGCGGGCGCGATGAGCGGGAAGTACCTCGCTGACCGCAAAGAGATCTTCCCCGCCCAGCCCCGCGACGAAGCGTTGCAGAAGAGGTTGTGGGAGGTCAGCGCGGAGCTAACCAACCTCGAGTTTCCGTCGTAGAATTAGCGGGTTTCCTCGAGAACGATTGAACAGGAGCGATCTGACGGTGAGAGAGCAGATTCATTGATGGGCCGCAGGGGAGGCATCGAGGTAGAGAACCTTGTCCGGGAGTTCAGGAAGGGACCGAGAGCCGTTGACGGCATAAACCTCACCGTGGAGCCGGGCGAGATCTACGGCTTCCTGGGCCCCAACGGAGCAGGCAAGTCCACGACGGTCCTTATGCTCACGACGCTCCTGCCGCCCACGAGCGGCACCGCGCGCGTCGCCGGGTATGACATCGTGGAGGAGGGCCCGCAGGTTCGCGCCTCCATAGGGGCGGCGCTCCAGGAGGCCGCGCTCGACCCGTTCCTAACCGGCCGCGACCACCTGCGACTCCAGGCCGCGCTCCACGGCCTCTCGCGGGCCGAGCGCAAGAAGAGGGCCGGCGAGCTTCTGGAGCGCGTCGGGCTCTCGGAGGCCGCGGACAGGAAGGTGCGTGGCTACTCCGGCGGGATGAAGCGCCGGCTCGACCTCGCGCTCGCCCTCGTGCACCGGCCGAGCATCCTGTTCTTGGATGAGCCGACCACGGGCCTGGACCCCCAGAGCCGCAGCGCGTTGTGGTCCGAGATGAGTCGCCTCGCGCGTGATGACGGGGTGACGGTCTTCCTGACAACGCAGTACCTGGAGGAGGCCGACGTGCTGGCGGATCGGGTAGGGATCATAGACCGGGGCAAGATCGTCGCAGAAGACACACCCGAGGCGCTCAAAGCCGAGATCGGACGCCCGAGCGTCGAGGCTACACCTGCGAACCCTGAAGAGCGCGCCGCCGTCGCGAGGGCCCTCGGCCGCTTCGGCGAGGAGATCCCGGCCCAGCCCGGCGCCGTCGCCGTTCGCCTCGACCACGGGGCAGGCGACCTCGCCGACGTGGTGCGCGCCCTCGACGCCGAAGACCTCAAGGTCTCCAACTTGAGGCTCGACGAGCCGAGCCTGAACGACGTGTTTCTGGAGAAGACGGGACGGTCGCTCGAGGGCGCGGGTGAGCGAGCAGAGGAGGCACAGGCTTAGTATGGGTTCGTCGCTCCTCACCCAGGTCGCGGCGCTCGCGCAGCGCTCCGTGCTGCGGACGGTGCGCCAGCCGGCGGTCATCGTCTCGGCTCTGCTCTTCCCCATGATGTTCTTCTCCATCAACGCTTACGGGCTCGACGCCGCAGCGCGAATCCCGGGTTTCCCCGCCGACTCCTACCTGGACTTCGCGTTTGCCTTCCCGCTCATACAGGCCTCGCTCTTCGGCGCGGTCACGGCTGGCGCCGATCTCGCCCGCGACATCGAGAGCGGCTTCTTCGACAGGCTCTCGCTGACCCCGATGCGCCCGGTGGCCCTGCTCCTCGGGATGCTCTCCGGGATCGTAGCTCTGGGGCTCCTGCAAGGCGTCGTATTTCTCGCGGTGGGGATCCTTATGGGCGTGGATGTAAGCAGCGGTCTCTTGGGAATGGTAGTCATAGTGCTGCTCACGGTGCTCGTCGCTTTAGGGTTCGGAGGGCTAGGGGCGATCCTGGCCCTGCGAACGGGCTCCGTCGAGGCGGTGGAGAGCTCTTTCCCGCTCTTTTTCGTGATCATCTTCATGTCCAGCATCAATTTGCCGCGCGACCTCATAGAGGCCGACTGGTTCCGATTCGTGGCGACGATCAACCCGATCTCCTACCTGGTAGAGGGCATCCGGAGCCTGGTGATCACCGGCTGGGACGCCCACGCCCTCACCCTGGGCTTCGGCTGCGCCGCCGCCATCGTCGTGCTCGCCCTCGGCGGGGCTGTGGCATCCCTCAAGACGAGGATGGCGTAGCGGTGGGTGGGTTCTTCTCGGTAGCAGGGGCCGTGGCGGGACGTCAGATCTACAAGTACTTCGCCAACCCCGCCTTCCTGGCGCCAGCGCTCTTCCCCCTGTTCTTTTTCGTAGCCTTCGCCGGCGGGCTGACGCGGGTCGGCGACGTGCCAGGCTTCGACTATCCGGCTGGCTACATCGCCTTCCAGTACGTCTGGGCTCTCTTGCAGGCGGTCGCGATGGGCGGGGCCTTCACAGGGTTCTCGATCGCCGGTGATTTCGAGAACGGCTTCGCGAAGAGGCTCATGGTCGCCGCCTCGAACCGCTCCGGAATAATCCTCGGTTACTCGATCGCCTCGCTCGTGCGCGTCACCATCACGGGTACGCTCGTCACGATAATCGCGCT
>DASZKL010000094.1:0-4299 GCA_035947015.1 Rubrobacteraceae bacterium | reverse complement strand
GGACCGAGCAGCCCGGCCTCGGGTCCGAAGGGACCGCCGGTCCAGAGCCCGGGACCGCCCCCCTCGGTACTCAAGAAGGTCGCGCCTACGGGCTCGAGGCCGCTCACCGCCGCGAAGTCGAAGACGTTGCCCTGGAAGAAGTTCCAGCTGATGTGCAGGCCTATTGGGATGGCGAGCTCGCCGGTCAGCGCGTAGCCGAGTCCCAGCATCATTCCGGCCAGGGTGATGTTGAGGGTGCTGAGGATGGTGGCGTTCGGGTTATCGGCGTGGAGATAGCCGAAGAACGCCGAGGAGAGAACCCAAGCCAGGATCACCGCGTTCCGGGGACCCACGACGGGGAGGTTCAATCCTTCGGCTGTGTTGCGGATCTGGTAGCCGCGGAAGAGCAACTCTTCGTAGACGCCGACGCAAAGGAAGAGCGTGGTCGGAAGTAGTATGGCGAGCGCGAAGGGGGTGCCGGGCAAGAGGGTTTGGAACGTGCCGGTAACAGTGATCCAGCCGAAACCCAGCTCGACGAGGAAGATGGCACTCATGAGCAGCGCGCCCAGCACGACTCCGAAGCAGAAGTCCACCCACCACCCACCGTTCAGGTGAAACCCGAAGTCCGCGAAGGGTCGCCGGTCGAGAAAACGGCCTGCGAGCCACACGCTGATGAGAACGCCCATCAGGGCAGCGACGCCGCCGATAAGAGGGAGAGCCGGAGAACCGTAGAGGTTGGGGGCGTCGGGCTCGCCGGAGGCTCCAATCTCCAGGCCGGAACCGACAAGCAGCCAGGCGAGTGCTAGCAGGTTAACGAGGAGAGGGACCAGCGCTCTGTAGGCCCCGTATTGAAAGAGCAACCGCCAGACGGCTCGAGGTCGCCCCGTGCCCTCCTCCACAAACAGTCCCACGCAGAGCCTCCGTTTCGGCTTGTGAGTGCCTCCTCGACCGCAGATATATTACCCGCGGGTCAGTGGGTGGGCAGCGAGCCTCCCGCGTCTCTAAGGACGTACTCTTGGAACATCTTCTCGACCGTCTCGGGCGCGTCCTCCGCGAGGTCTCTCGTCTGCTGCGGGTCGGTCCGCACGTCGTAGAGCCTGGCCTTCTCCCCGTCGTTGCGGGCGAACATCACGTAGTTTTCGTCTCGGGTCCAGACGTGATCCTTGTACGCCGAGGTGAAATGATCCCGTGGCTTGGGCTCCTTGCCATTCAGCAGCACGGAGAGGTCATGGCCCTCCATCGGTTGGGGTGGCTCCATGCCCAGCATGCCCAGCACCGTCGGGGCGACGTCGTGGGTCGAGGCGTAGTAGTCGCTGGTCAGCCCAGCCCCATTGCCCTCAGGGTGGCAGAGGAGAAAGACGGTGTCGGTGAGCTCGGGCCAGAGCGCGTAGTGCGGCTTGCCGGTATAGCCGTGCTCTCCAAGGGCGTGGCCGTGATCCGAGAGCAGGATGAGAAGGGTATTCTCCATGAGCTGGAGCTCTTGGGCCCTCTGCAGGAAGTTGCCAAGCCAGCGGTCGGCCATCGTGATCTCGGCGGAATACAGCGCCCGCATGCGCAGCAGTTGGCGGTTGGTTAGGTAGTCGTCTTTACCGTACTTGTCGTTCAGGGGTTCCTTGCCATCGTAGCCATCCGGATCGTAGAGTCGGATGTACTTCTCGGGTGGATCCCAGGGCTCGTGGGGGTCGTAGCAGTCAACCACGAGGAAGAACGGCGCTCGCCAGCGGGCTCCCTCCAGCAGCTCCATCGCCTTGAGAAACACCTTGGGAGCGAACCAGTCCTCCTCGGTCTTGCGTTGGCCCTTGATGTTGGCGAGGTACTGCCGGGCCTTGTTACCTTCCCCGAGGATGATGTAGCGATTTCGCATCTCTTTCTCGGAGACGGTGGACGGGGGCTTGTAAGGATCGTTCTCCTGACCCCGGATCCAGTGGTACACCTTGAAGCCCCGCTGGAAGTTCCTGTAGGGGTAGAACTGATGGTAGGTGTCGGTGACGAGCATGGTCTCGTAGCCTGCGGCCTCGAGTATCTCGGCCAGCGTGGTCTGTCCCTCAGGGATCGAAGTCCACCCGTAAGATGGCGCCTTGAGGGGGAAGGTTCTCATCCCCGTGTGGATCGCCCGCCTGGCCGGGATCGTTGGCATGGCGTCAGGGTAGGCCCGGGTGAACCGCAAACCCTCTTCGGCCAGGACGTCCAGGGTTGGCGTCTTCATCTGCTCGTTGCCGTAGGCGCGCACGTGATCTCTTCTCAGGCTGTCGAGGATGACCAAGATGACGTTCATCCCTGACGCCCGGCTCAGGTGGGGGGCACACCCCGATCCGCCGAGCAGGAACGTCCCTGCCACGCCGGCACCCGCGGCCCTAAGGAAATCACTACGCGTCAGGGTTCTCTTCATCCCGCCTTCCCCTGGATACACCCAGAAGGCGATTATAGTTATCGGCGAGCGTACAGGCTACGCAGGTGGACCGGTGCGAGACTCTCTGACGGATGACATTTCCAGCGACCGCGCTCTCGTGCGAGAATGCCCACGACACGAGAGAGCGAGGGGAACGGCTATGGCGAAGCGGCGGAGGATGGTATCGGGGCGCTTGAGGACGCGCGGAGCATCGCGGCGTCGTTGGAGCTCGCGGTCGGCACCTACGGACCTCGGGTAGTGGAGGTTGCCGATGGTAGATAATCGGGAAGAGACGCGCAGCCGGGACGCGCTGCGAGGGCACTTCGAGCTCTTCAGGCACCTGAACACGGTCAGCATCCTGGTGCTGGTGATCGTGCTCGTGCTCTACAGGGACCTCTACCTGAATCCCGCGTTGGCGTTACTTTCGTTGGCGACGTTCGGGGTGGCTGCGCTGGCCTCCTTCTACGGCATGTTCCTGGCTATGAGGCGCACCGTTTCTCCGGAGCCGCCCAAGCTCCCCGGCGCGTTGCTGCGGGGGCTCCTTTACGTCGCCGTGCTCGCCTCATGCGGTGCGGTGCTCTGCCTGGTAGTGAGCGTAGCGATAGCGAGCGTGACCTAACCTTCCTCGCGGTGGAGTTCCACGGTCTCCTGCAGCGCCTCGCGGTATCTCTGCACCATCCTCTGATATCCGCTCACTTCCTTGAGAGCGTCTCGCCCCGAGCGGCCCCACCCTCCGAACCTCTTCTTCAGGACGACGGTGGCGCGGAAGACCCCCCGATAGTAGATGAGGAGCTCTTCCAGGGTCATGGCTCTCTTGTCAGGGCGGATGCTCTCGCGGGCCTCCTCAGCCGTCACCCTTAGCTCCGGGCCCCCCGTGAGGCGCCGAATCGAGCCGTCGTCGAGCGCGTCCAGGGCCGCGAAGACCCCCTCGTCACCGGGCCTATCGGCGAAGTCGCTACCGGAGTAGCGGTAGCGGATCTCGCCCGAGCGGTCCACGACGAGGATGGAGGGGGCCGCAACTCCCTCCTCCTCGTCCCACAGGCTGTAGCGTTTGATCACTTCGCCCCGCGGGTCGCTCAGGAGCGGGAAGGGGAGCATGAGCTTCCCCACCATCTGCAGGTTGTTCTCCGGCGGGTCGACGCTTATGCCAGCGACCTGCGCCCCGCGCCTCTCGAATTCTTCGTACTCCCTGGCGTAGCTGACCAGCTGCCCGTTGCAGTACGGTCACCAGTCTCCCCGGTAGAAGACGAGCACTACCGGCCCGACCTCGAGCTGGCCGGAGAGCACCCAGGGGTGATCCCGCTGGTCCGGCAGCTCGAAGTAGGGAACCTTCTGCCCTAGACCTATGTCCGCCATCGACGCTCCTTCGCGAGCCCTCAACGGTAAGGATGCGACTATAGCATCATCGGCGCCGGTATAGATTCGTGTCCTGCACGGGAACTTGCCCCCTCTAGGAGGACGTAAGGTCGGAGATCCAGCCCGAGACGCCCTTCACCGCGCCGCTCGTCCAGTACCTTATCTTCTGCCACAGCGAAGCCTCCTCGTACCCCCTCTTCGTGACGAGGGGGCTGCTGCCCACGCTCCTCCCGTCCACGAGGACCTCGACGGTGCCGAGCTCCAGGCCGGCCTTTGCCGCGGGGGGCGCCTCTCTGGCCGTCACCCGGCGCTCGACCTCGAGGCCGGGGCCAGCAGGGCCCGGGACGTCAGTTGCGGCGACGAGCCCCACCGATTCCTCCCGGCGGAAGGGCAGCTGCAACTCCTCGTATACCTCGCCCTTACGGGCGAGTGCCTCGCGGTCGTAGTCGCTGAAGCCGTACTCGAGCGCCGCCCTGGCGGCGTCGAAGCGGTACTCCTCGCCAGCGGCGTCGAGCACCACGACTATGTAGGATTCGTCGCCGCTCTTGGCCGAGGCGACGAGACAGGGGCCTGCC
>DASZKL010000093.1:0-9323 GCA_035947015.1 Rubrobacteraceae bacterium | reverse complement strand
AACCCTTTGCCACGGTATAAGGCGGAATCGCCGGAGACCCTCAGTCTGGACCTGAACCCTCCTGTGCAGCTGGATGCGTGGGCTGCAACGCTTACGGCCGCCGTCGTGGTGGGAACAGTAGTGCCGCCGCTCGCCCCCATGCTTCTGCTGGCGAGCGGCGGCACTACTGTTGCCACCACGACGCCGGCCGTAAGCGTTGCAGCCCACGCATCCAGCTGCACAGGAGGGTTCAGGTCCAGACTGAGGGTCTCCGGCGATTCCGCCTTATACCGTGGCAAAGGGTTCGATCTCTTCTACGGTCTCCGGTCCTATGCCGGAGATCTCTTCGAGCTCCTCCACCGAGCGGAATAGCCCGTTTGTTCGCCGGTACTCTATGATGCTCTCGGCTGTGGCGGGTCCTACCTGCGGCAGCTCGTCGAGCTCATCGACGTCGGCGGTGTTGATGTTGATCTGCAAGGAGCCCCGAGCGTCGTCCTCTGCCTCATCCAGCGAGGCACTGTAGACGACCTGCGGTGCGCGCTCCGAGACGCGGGCTGAATAGAGGGCTCCACCGGTAAGCACGATCACCACAAGCACCGAGACCGCAACCTGCGGTCCGTAGCACGCGAGGGAGTTGGTCGGAGCCCATCGCGAAGCGCTCCCCCGGCGCGTCGCCGACTCGAAGGCTTCTCTTCTCACCAGGGAAGTTATCGGGGGGTGGGATCAAAGGCTTTAGCCTAAGTGGATGGAGAGTGGAGCCGACGGGGATCGAACCCGTGACCTCCACGCTGCCAGCGTGGCGCTCTCCCAGCTGAGCTACGGCCCCAGAAAACCGCTCAGAGTATAGTTTTCGTCCCTCGAGGTGTCAATGCGGGCTATTCCTCCCACAGTCTCTGAGGAGCGCTGCGCCAGAGGGACTCCAGGCGGTAGTAATCGCGAGCCTCGTCGGTGAAGATATGGACGACGATGTCGGTGAAGTCGAGGCTGATCCAGGCAGTCCCCTCCTGAATACGCTTGGAGCGCGGACGGTGGCCGTTCTGGATCATCTTCTCTATGACCTCCTCGGCGACACGCCGGGTCTGGCGTTCGGTTTCGGCGCTGGCGATCACGAAGTAGTCCGTGTACGAGACCAGCCCCCTGAGGTCAACTAGCGTCACGTCCCTGGCGAACATCTCGCTCGCGGCCCGGGCCGCCGTTGCGGCCATCTCGTAGCTCAGCGCTTCGCCCTCCGTTTCGAAGGTCTCCCGGATGGCGGGCTCGTCGCGCCTCACGACGCCTGCCCCCTCAAGTGCTCTCCTTCCGTTCGCTTTCCATCTCCCTCGTACAACCTCCTGCTACTTATGATCTCGTGTACCCCCTCCGGTACCAGGTAACGGATGCTTTTGCCTTACAGAATTCTGCGTCGGATGCCGGTCGCCGAGATGTCGACCCGCGTGCACTCGACGGGGAAGATCCGGTCGAAGTTCCTCAAGCCCGCCTCGAGGTGCTGGAGCCTACCGAGATCGTAGCCCGGACGCGTCGCCGCGACCATAACTACCTGCTCCAGCAGGCGGTCCGGCTCCTTCCACGCGAGCAGGTTCGAGACCTCGTCCGCCCCGCTGATGAAATACCAGTCGTCATCCGGCGATCGCTCCTTCATGAGACGCACGGTCTCCACGCTGTGCATCGGGCGTCCGGCATCTACCTCGATCCTGTCCACGAAGAACCGCTCGTTGCGTGCCACGGCGGCCTCGACCATCTCGAACCGGTCCCCAGCCGAAGCGCGGACGCTGGAGGCATCCTTGTGGGGCGGGATGCCGCCAGGCACGAACAGGACGCGAGTGAGGCCCAACTCACCCATCACCTGCTCGGCGATGATCATGTGCCCCTGGTGGATGGGATCGAAGGTCCCTCCGAAGATGCCCACCTTCAAGATCCGCACCTCACCGGAAATCGAACACCGTCTCGCCGATCCTGACCTCGTCGCCAGCCTGCGCGCCGGCGCGCCGCAGGGCGCTCACGACGCCCCTCCTCTCGAGGTCACGCTGGAAGCGCTCCACGCCCTCGGGGTTCTCCCAGTCCGTCGTGAGCGCTAGCCGCTCTACGCTCTCACCCGAGACTACGTATGCGCCGTTCTCACGCTCTATGCGTATGCCCCTCCAAGCCGGACGGAACACACGGTGAGCTCGCTCCTTCTCGTCGGCTGGGGAGGCCCGCTCCTGCATCTCGCGAAGCCTCACTTCCAGGATGTCGCGGAGCTCCTCGACGCCCTCGCCGGTCCTGGCCGAGACGTGCACTGCAGCAGGAAAAGCCTCCCTCAGGTACTCCCTGAGCTCCTCGTCGAGGAGGTCGATCTTGTTCAAGACGGTGATGGTAGGCTTCTCGGCGAGACCCGCGGCATGCAGCTCCGCCCTGAGGACACCCTCTGCCCCCTCCGGGTCCTCGCTCGCGTCCAGGACGAGCGCAAGGAGACGAGCTCGCGCTACGTGCCGCAAGAACCGGTTGCCAAGGCCACGACCCTCGCTTGCCCCCAGGATGAGCCCGGGGATGTCAGCGACCACGAAAGGGTTCCTGTAGCTTTTTTCGTCCACAACCCCGAGCTGGGGCGCGAGCGTGGTGAACGGGTAGTCGCCCACCCTGGGATGAGCGGCGCTCAGTGCGCCGAGCAGGGAAGACTTGCCGGCATTCGGCAGGCCAACGAGCCCCACGTCGGAGAGCACCTTGAGCTCCAAGCGTATACTCCGTTCCTCCCCCGGCAGGCCCTTTTCGCGGAAAGCGGGTGCCTGGCGCGTCGAGGTGGCGAACGACGCGTTGCCCCGCCCGCCCTCGCCGCCCCTGGCTACGACGAAGGACTCCTCGGGGTCGGAGAGGTCGGCGAGCAGGCCGTCCTCGTCGTAGATCTGGGTCCCGAGGGGGACTTCGAGCACCACGTCTTTCCCACGCTCGCCGGTGCGGTTGTTGCCGGAGCCGTGCCCGCCGCGGCCTGCCTTTACTACCTTACGGTGGGCGTAGGGTTCGAGGGTGGAGAGATCTTCGGTAGCGCGCACGACCACAGAGCCGCCGTCGCCGCCACGACCACCGTCGGGCCCGCCGCGCGGCTTGTACTTCTCGCGGTTAAAAGAGACGCTGCCGTCGCCACCGCTTCCTGCGCGGACGACGATGCGGGCTTCATCTACGAACTGCAAGGGGGTTAGAGACCCCCGAAAAGTCCAGCTATCAGGCCGTAGCCTCCTCGAGCACGCTCACAACGCTCTTGCCCCGCGCGCGGTCGAAACTGACCCTGCCTTCCACCTTGGCGAAGAGGGTGTCGTCCGAGCCCCTACCGACGTTCGCGCCAGGGTGAACCCTCGTGCCGCGCTGGCGCACGATGATGCTGCCTGGGGTCACCACCTGGCCGCCGTAGGCCTTCACCCCGAGCCGTTTTCCCTCTGAATCGCGGCCGTTACGCGACGAGCCGCCGCCCTTCTTATGAGCCATCCGATACCTCCAGAATCCTGATCCGGGTCAGCTCCTGCCGATGCCCTGTCTTCTTCCTGTAGCCCTTCTTGGGCTTGTACTTGTAGACGTGGATCTTCTCACCCCGCAGGTGCTCGAGGATCTCCGCTCTAACCGTCCTCTCGACTCCCAGGTCGAAGCCCTCCTCGTCGGCTACAAAGCCGACCGGCAACTCGAGCGAATCTCCGACCTCTCCTTGGAGGCGGTCGACGACGAGCTCCTGGCCCTCTCTCACCCTGTACTGCTGTCCACCGCTCTTTACAACCGCAAACATCACGCTACTCCCAAGATTTTGCAAACTCCGACAAGCGTACAAAAAGTGCTCTGTGAAGCGATAGTATAACCGCCATCCGCCGCGCCGACCAGGAGATCCCTACACCTTCGGATGCTTGGAGACCTCGGCCTTCGAGTGCATGGCTATGCTCTGCAGGAGACCCAAAGAGAGGACGCTGACCACCAGGTTGCTGCGCCCGTAGCTAACGAACGGCAGCGGAATGCCGGTTACCGGCATGATCCCCATCGTCATCCCGATATTCACGAACACGTGGAAGAGGAAGATGGTCGCCACGCCGACGGCTATGAGAACTCCGAAGCGATCGCGGGATATGGTAGCGATGTGGAGTATCCGCCAGATGAGGAAGAAGAAGAGCACGACTAGCACGATGCTCCCCACGAAGCCCACCCGCTCGGCGAGGTTGGAGAAGATGAAATCCGTGTGATCCTCGGGCAAAAATCCAAGGTTGGCGAGCGTCTGAGCCTCGAGTCCCTTGCCGGTGAGCCCCCCTGAGCCTATCGCCATCTTCGACTGCTCCACCTGGTAGCAAAGGTCGCTCGTCTCGGAGCAGCGCACGAAGGAGGTCAGGCGCGCGACCTGATACTCTTCCAGGATCCTCAGTTTGAGCGCCAGGACCGCGGCGGCGGCGCCCGCGAAGACTAGGCCTGCTAGCTGGATGAGCTTGGCCCCTGCAACGTACGTCATCGCGAAGAAAATAGCCCCGAAGACCAGCGCTGTGCCGAGGTCTGGCTGCAAGAACACGAGCAGCGCGGGTACGGCGAGGATGCCGACGGCTCTGAGGAAGACCGTGTGCTCGCCGACGGGCTTTTCGGCGAAGTAACCGGCGAGCACGATAACCATGCCC
Organism: Rubrobacteraceae bacterium; assembly: GCA_035947015.1. Classification (GTDB taxonomy): domain Bacteria; phylum Actinomycetota; class Rubrobacteria; order Rubrobacterales; family Rubrobacteraceae; genus JALYGY01. The sequence goes on along the minus strand of DASZKL010000093.1, from coordinate 4,731 downwards.
AGCTTGGCGAACTCAGATGGCTGCACCTGCATCGGCCCGATGTCTATCCACCGCTGGGCACCTCCGGCAGCTGCACCCATTACCAGTACGGCGAGTAGGATCAAGAGGACGAGGACGTAGATGGGCCTAAGGTATCGCTGCCACAACCGGTAGTCGATGAGCGCCAGAGGGATGGCCCCGGCGAGGCCGACCACAAATCCGAACGCCTGGTTCATAGTGTAGGTCTCCCTGGCGTCGGCTCCGGCCACGTAGACGGCGAGAATGCCGGAGGCCGAGAGCATCAAGGAGATCAGGAGAAGCACGGGGTCCAGGGACCTCCACTTCGCCCTGGTCGCTGTCTTCGCGGTATTCGCGTCTTGGCGGATAAGGCTCATCTATCTTCCCAGGCAGAGGCCTTGTCGCGACCGATCCTCAGCAGCCACCCGCCGAGCAGGTAGGCCAGGAGGGCATTCAACAGCACGTCGGGGATCAGGCCGACGACCGCGTAATCTCCGAACGGCGGGCTCTCGAGCCCGGCGAAGTTGATAGCCACGAGGTAGGTCACGTCGTACACCGCCACCGAGACCGCGGCCACCTGCGCCAGCAGCAACCTCTCGGCCCCCTTTGGCCGCACGGTGCCGGCACGCGCCGAGAGGATCCCGGCGAGCAGCCCGCTCAAGGTCCCGACCCCGAAGAGCCCGCCGCTTAGAGCATCGAAGAGTACACCCCCGAAAAATCCGAGCAACACGGCCTGCAGATCTCGTAGCGGCGCGACCGCGAAGACGATCCCGAGCACGGTCAGCTTCGGCGAAACCCAGCCCAAGGTGAGGTAAGGTCCAAGGACCGCCTCCAATAGGGCTGCGAACGCGACCAGGAGCGCGGCGCGGACGATGGAGCTCTGCTCCATCCAGCTACCCCGCAAATCCTATTCCGGGACCCCAATCGGTGATCACCCGTACCTCTTCGAGATCGTCAGCGTTCATAGCCGGCTCCACGACTATCTTCTTGAACTGGTCTATGTCCTGTGAGCTGACGGACTCGACGGTCCCTACGAGCAACCCAGGAGGGAACAGGAGCTGCCTCGTCCCCGCCCGGCCGCTGGTGACTACGTAGTCGCCCTCCTCGGCCCGGGAACTCAGATCTACGTACTCGATCCCGAGGTATCCCTCCATGTTGGTACCGAGGAGGCCCTCGCCGTAGGAGACCGTGTCGGCGGTGACTGCGGGGCTCAGTCGGCCCGAGGCGGGATCGAACTCGGCCGGCGGGATTATCCTGACGCCGGCGTGGAACTCCCGGTCGGTTATGAGCATGACCTGAGCCGTTCTGCGGCTGACCTGTTCCGTGGTGCGGCCGACGAGCGTGTTCTGGCCGACTACCACGGGCATCTCGGGCTCGATCCCGTCTTCGGTGCCGACGTCTATCTGTATCCTGTTGGTGAACTGGTTGCCCACCGGGGCGACCACCCTGGCGAGGGGGCCGTACTCATAGAAGGAACGCTCCCCCTTCAGCAGCTCGCGCAGCCTCGCGTTCTCCCGCTCCAGGCGCGACGCCTGGGCTGCGAGTCCCTTGGTCTCCTGCAACTCGCGCCGGAGCTTTTCCTCCTCGCTCGTATCAAAAGCGCTCTCGATCTTCTCCCCCGCCTCCTGGAAGGGCGCGACGCCAGCGGCGACTACGCTGCGTAGGGGCTGCAGTACCTCAGCCGCGCCTAGCTGGACCGTGTGTAGCGGCCCAGCCTCGCCTTCCTTCACGTAGACGGTGAAGAGCGCGAGGCTCGTCACGCAGAGGATAAAGAGGGCCGCGAGACCTCCAGCTGCGTTGGATTTCCGTCGGCCCACGACCTGCTAGTCTGAGGAGAGGGCGCCGCGGTAGGAGTCTATCTCCTCGAGGGAGCGGCCGCTGCCGATGGCCACGCTCATCAGCGGGTCGTCTGCCACGTGCACCGGGATACCCGTCTCCCGCCTGAACCGCTCGTCGAAGTGCCTCAGAAGCGCCCCGCCACCCACCAGGACCATCCCGCGATCCATGATGTCCGAGGCGAGTTCGGGGGGCGTGCGATCGAGGGTATCCCGGACGGCCGCGATGATCGCCTCGACGGGCACGCTTATGGCCTCCCTGACCTCCTCGCTGGTTATCACCACGGTCTTTGGCAGCCCCGTCACCAGATCCCGGCCCCTTATCTCGGCCGACTCTTCCTCCTCCAGCCTGAAGGCGCTGCCCAACTCAATCTTGAGCTGCTCCGCCGTCTGCGTGCCCACCGCCAGCTTGTACTCCTTCTGGATGTAGGTGGCGATGGCGTCGTCTATGTCGTCGCCGGCGATGCGGATCGAAGACTTGGTGACGATGCCGCCCAAGGAGATCACGGCGACCTCGCTGGTGCCGCCGCCGATATCTATGATCATGGAGCCCTGCGCCTCGTTGACCGGCAGTCCCGCCCCTATCGCCGCCGCTAGAGGTTCCTCGATGGTGTAGGCTTGGCGCGCGCCGGCCGACTCGGTAGCCTCCTTGACGGCGCGCAGCTCCACACCGGTCACACCAGAGGGAACGCACACCACGACCCGGGGTCCGATCAGGGATCTGAAGAGTCGGCGCTGCGGCTGGACCTTGCGGATGAAGTAGGAGAGCATCTTCTCCGTGACCTCGAAGTCCGCGATTACACCGTCTTTGAGCGGCCTCATGGCCACTATGCTGCCAGGCGTCCGCCCGAGCATCCTCTTGGCCGCCGAACCGACGGCCACAACCTTGTCCATCTTTTGGTCTATGGCGACGACGGAGGGCTCCGAGAGCACGATCCCGTGCCCCTTGACGAAGACCAGCGTGTTCGCCGTCCCCAGGTCTATGGCTACGTCTCTACCGAACAGTCCTCCAAACATATAAGCGCCCCATCTGCTCGCTGTTACCCGCTCCGGCCGCGTACACCAGGCGCGGCTAGAGCATCCCGTGCTCCTTCATACTAAAGTACCCGTCGCCCAAGATCACGTGGTCGAGCACGTCTATGCCGATTATTTCGGCGGCGTCTACGAGTCTCTTGGTGACCTCGCGGTCCTCGCGGCTCGGTTCGACCTTGCCGCTGGGGTGATTGTGCGCCAGCACGACGCTCGCCGCGCTCGCCCGGATGGCCGGCTTGAAGATCTCTCTGGGGTGGACCAGCGATGCCGAGAGCGTGCCGACCGAGATGGTCGGGAACTCTATAACCTCGTTCTTGGTGTTCAAGAGCACGGCGACGAAGTTCTCCCGGTCGAGATTGGCGATCCGCCCCCTCAAGAGGCCATCCACGTCCGCGGGGGATGATATCACGGGGCGTCCCGGGTTGCGAACCCGCCCGAGGCGCTTCCCGAACTCCACAGCGGCCAGGATGATGCAAGCCTTCGCCTCGCCTATGCCACGCGTCTGCACTAGATCGTGGACGGAGACGCCATGCAAGCCAAACAGGTCTCCGTTCTCGGAGATCACCTCGCTCGCGAGCTCGACCGCAGTCTTCTCAGGGCTGCCGATCCCGAGCAGGATGCCGAGTAGCTCGGCGCTCGATAACGCCTCGGGACCCTCGGCGAGCAGGCGTTCGCGTGGCCTGAGTTCCGGTGGGAGCTCCTTTATGGTGTACCGGCGCCCCATGTGATCCATTCTATTATCGGAGCGACCTAGTACCAGTAGATACCGAACACCTCGACCTTGAGGCGCAGCATCCCGAATTCCTGGGATCTCTCCGCTGGATCGAGCAGATCAAGTACATCGGTCATCATCGCGGCGCAGGACTCGAATAGTCGGAGGGGTAGGTTCGGCTGCAGAGCACCTAGACATTTCGAGCACAGGGGAGGGCCGGAGCTCCTATATTTCGAGAGTGAGTAAGGAGTGCGGCCGTCCTTCATCCCAATGCGGGCGAGGCTTTACATGATGCGGATTTCCGAGAACACCACTACATTCGCCGACGTTTGGTGACCCAGGGCAAGAGAGGGCCAGGATATGCTCATCCCGGCCTTCAGGTACCTCCCTACCTGAAAGCGAAGATGGTCCTGTGGACCGTGCTATCGTCCAGCTTCACGACGAGCTGCCTGCACGTGCCGTCCCAGGCCTTTTCGGTCTTCCACACGTAGGTGTACTCGCCTGTGGCCGTGTGGTCTGAGAGGGTGCTCTCTCCGGCGCTTGCGGTCTGCTCAAGGACGTCGACGGGAGCCGAAGTGTCCCAATCGATGGGCCGCCCATAGTCGCCATCGCATACCGGCCAAATACAGCGTTCGAACGTTGGTCGCACCCTTTTCGGATGGTCTCTCTACGCTGTTCGGTGAACACCCCGCAAGGCCCCAGTCTTAAGAAGGTTCGGGTCCCGAAGGGGGAACCTCGGCTTTACCCCGCCCGCTGCCTCTCCGGACGTACGACCAAGACGGGGCAGTGAGCGTGCCTCACGACAGAGTTGGAGACGCTTCCCATCAGCGCCCTTCGCACGCCGCCTAGGCCCCGGCTTCCCATGACTATGAGCCCCACTCCCAGCTCCTCAGCCAAGTGGACGATGGCCTGATCCCGCCGTTCTCCTATCCTAAGGTGAGCTTCTTCAACGGTCCCTCCCGCCTCTTCTATCTTTCGCGCCTGCTCGTTGAGCACCGTCTGAGCTTCTCCCTTGACTGCTTCGAGCGCTTGTTCATAGGTTTCATATCTCAAGCCGCCTTCGTAAATATCGTAAACGGGGTCGGGATTTCCGAGCGCAACGGTGAGGAGGTGCAACTCTGAGTTCGTGCTGCTAGCAAGGTCGACGGCGGTCCT
>DASZKL010000092.1:0-2913 GCA_035947015.1 Rubrobacteraceae bacterium | reverse complement strand
GCGATAAAGACCCCGATGCAGTTCGCCGCCACGAGCGTCGCGAACACCGCGAAGGTCGCCGCGAGGACCCAGACAAGGGGCGCGGGGTGCAGCAGGTAGACGACGAGTAGCGCGGGCAGAAGCTGCAAGAAGTCCAGCGCGGCGTTGACGGCGAGCACCTCGAAGACGAGGCGGTAGGGGGAGAGGGGCGTGAGGGCGACGCGCGCGAGGATGCCGTCGTTCAGGTCGCTCGTCAGGCTCTCCCCGGCCCCGAAGGTGCCAGCCATGATCGCAACGATGCCAACGACCGCCGCCGCGTAGCGCGCCGGGATGTCGCTCGCGGCGACGGGGCCTATGATCGCCACGGGATAGAGCATCTTTATCAGCAGGGCGAACCTCTTGGAGAAGAACAGCGACACGTCCTTTTTCCAGTAGGCATCAGGCGGGTTAATCCTCACGCTTGAGCGCCTCCCCGGTGAGCTTAACGAAGACATCCTCCAGATTCGGCCGCCGCACGGAGAGCTCCGTGATGTCCCCGCCTTCCTGGATCAGGCCGGCGACCACCTCCGCGACGATGCCGGGCCGATCCTCGCAGTGCACCACGAGGTCCCCGCCCTCGGGCACTACCCGCGCGACCCCCGGAACCCCGGCTACGCGCGCGTACTCTACCGGGTTGCGAAGCGTCGCCACGATGCGCTTGACGCCTTCGAGTGAGGAGACGAACTCCTCCGGCGTCCCTCCGGCGACGATCCGTCCCCGGTTCAGGAAGACGACCCGGTCGCACAGTGCCTCGACCTCGTCTACCTGGTTGCTCGCGAGCACTACACCCGTGCCCGCGCCGGCGAGCTCCCTGATCTTCTTCTGGTAGGCGAGCTGCGAGGTGTAGTCGAGGCCGAGCGACGGCTCGTCGAGCAGCAGCAGCTCGGGACCGTGCGCCACCGCCTCGATGAGCCCCAGCTTCTTGCCCATGCCGTACGAGTACGTATTTGCCTTCTCGTCCCTGTACTCAGCGAGGTCGAAGTATTCGAATAGTTCGGCTAACGCACCGTTCGCCTTCTCCTCCTCCATCCCGTAGGCGCGGGCGAAGAAGTAGGCGTTCGCCCAGCCGGAGAGGTCTCCGTAGTGGGTCGGGCGGTCTACCATGACCCCCGTCTTCGCCCGCACCCTCCTTCTCTCCTTTACTCCGTCCTTCCCGCCGACCCGAAAGGTACCCGAGTCGGGGACGATCGCCGTAGAGAGGATGCGCAGCAGCGTGCTCTTGCCCGAGCCATTCGGGCCGAGGAGACCGAGGATCTCACCGGAATCCACCGCGAGGCTCACGCCCGTGACACCTCGCCCGCTGCCCTTGTAGAGGTGGGTCAAGCTCTCGGCTTCGAGCGTGGAGGGTCTCTCCGATGCGCTTTCTTGCATGGTGCGAATATTCTAGCGTCGCCTCAAAGGTGTTGTTGTGGGCACATTACCCGGCGAGCGCCCGCAGAGCCACCGGCGGGCAGAAATGGTTCGTCGGTTCTTATGGTCGTGTGTGTCAAGGTCGCCTTCCGCGAAGGAGCGCCAGGCCGAGCCAGACGTAGAAGATAGGGTTGGCCAGAAAGCCGCTCAGCAACGCGGGCACGAGGATCAGCGGGTTGGTCGGATCCAGGACGATCAAACGTCCCAGGTACAGGGCAAGGAGCAGAACCGCAGAGACGTAACCAAGGTATCCCAGTCCCCTGGGAAACCGCCTGCCGCGGACGATCAGCCAGGAGGCGAAGAACAGGGCGATGCCAGCCACCCCGAAAGTGAGCAACCCGCGCGGATCGACCTGGTTCGGCAGATCGGGCATGGTGGACGGCGGGTTGATGACGATGGCGAGATCGTAACCACCGTGCACAGCCGAGCCCAGAGAGCCGGCGACCCCAAGCAGCAGCGCTAGCAGGGCGAAGGAGGGGTCGGTCTCGCGCAGCCGTTCGTAGACGGCGACCAGCGCTGTGGTGGTTAGCAGGCCGGTGAGCATCAAGAAGAGCCCGCTCAAGAGCGCGTTCTGAAGGACGACGAAGGCGACTGCGTAGAGGAATCCAAAGGCGCCGGCGAGGATGGCGCAGACCCCCGCGAACCGCTCGAAGGACGCGGATCGCACCGGCACCGCTCCGGCCTCGCCACCGGATGTTCTGGCAGTCATCGGTGTCCTCCTTTCACCGCGGGCCGTACTCGACTCCGAGCATGGAGGTGCCTCGAGGCTGCACCTCAGCGGGCATACGCATCAGCCCTCCTTCGTGCGCGGCTCCAGACTAGCACGACTCGCCCGCCCCGGGCGACCGAGTCTTCTCTCTTCCGATACGGTTGTCTCCCCCAACGATTGGGGGGTGGGACGGTCAGTACCGTCACACCAGAGCCTCTAGGCGGCCGGGGCGGGTGTGGTCTGCCGCGCGAAGTAGCCCGCGTAGACGCCCCAGAGCCCCAGGAGCAGGTGCACCAGGTTGCACCCCAGGTCGAAGTGGATGAGCCCGGGGAGCAGGTCGGGGACGAAGAAGCCTACACACAGTATCAGGTAGACTATCCCGAATACTCTGGCATAGAGCACCGCCGCGCGCCCGTAGCTACCGCTGAAGCCGGCGTAGGTCGCAAGGGCGCCCGTGACGAAGTGGACCACGATCTCGGCCGGCTCGTTGATGCTCAGGAAGCCCGGAATGCCGAACTGAAGTACCCCGAGAACACCCACCAGCAGCAGCACGATTCCCGTTACCTGGCAGTAAAGTCTGGCCATTAGTCATTCACCTCCTTCCGCTACTCGTCTCATCTGCTGGGTTAGAATGCGAGTAGTCTCTGAAAGAGGTGTACGTTGGGTGACGAACGGCAGATCACATGGGACCCCGAAGCCGACCGGCGCATCAAGCGCAGCCCCTTCCTCATGCGCCGCTTTATCCGCAAGCGCATCGAGGAGCGCGTCGCCTCGCG
>DASZKL010000091.1:0-3250 GCA_035947015.1 Rubrobacteraceae bacterium | reverse complement strand
TCGTCGGGGTAGCCCAAGGAGATCGCGGTGCGCACCACGCGGCCCTCTGGGACGCCGAGGATCTCCCTCGCGGCGTCCCTCCCGCTCCCCACGATCCAGCCCACCGACGAGCCGACCCCGTGCGCCAGGGCGGCGAGCATTGTTCTCTCGGCGAGTCGCCCCTCGTCGTAGGTCTCCTGCGTGGGGCGCTCGCCAGCCATAACCAGTACTATCCCCAATGGCGCGTCAGCCAGGTGGTTGGCGTAGCCTTCGACGCGCGCCAGCGCCCCGAGCGTCTCCCTATCGCGGATCAATACCAGCTCCCAGGGCTGGCGGTTGGAGGCGCTCCCCGACCAGCGCGCCACCTCGAGGATGTCGTCCACGACCTCCTGCGGCACCGGGTCGGGGCGGAAGCTGCGGACGGCCCTCAGAGAACGGAGAAAGGCGATACGGTCCTCGGTGGACCCGGCCATGTGGGATGCTCCTTTCGGGTTCGAGCGCCTACCCCGGGAGGCAGTATAGCGCTGTGGCCAGCGGCCGCGAGACGGCGAGTCCATGCCGGAGAAGAAGGGAGCCCCGTTTGCGGCGGTTCGATCCGGTCTTTAACATTCGTCGGAGGGGAGTTCGCGCGACGGAAGGGGTGCAATCGTGGAGAAGGTCATAATCAGCGCGGCGATCACCGGCGGCATGACGGTCCCCGGGCAGAGCCCGGCGATACCGATCACGCAGGAGGAGATCGTCGAGTCGGCGGTAGGCGCCCACGAGGCGGGTGCGGCCATAGTGCACATCCACGTGCGGGAGCCCGAGACGGGCAAGCCAAGCTCGTCTCTGGAGCTCTTCCGCGAGGTGGTAGCTGGCATCAAGGAGCGGTGCGACGTGATCGTGCAGCCCACCACCGGTGGCGGGGCGGGGATGACGCTCGAGGAGAGGGCAGCGGTGCTACCCGAGCTCCGTCCGGAGATGGCGACCTTCAACACCGGCAGCTTCAACTTCGGCCTCTTCCCTATCGCCGAGCGGGGCGGCGACTACGAGCAATGGGAGGTGGATTACCTCGAAGACACCCGCGACTACGTCTTCCGCAACACGTTCGCAGACATGGAGAGGATCTGCGAGATGGTCCGCGAGTCGCAGACCAAGCCGGAGCTCGAAGCCTACGACGTCGGCCACCTCTACAACATCAAGTACTTGCTCGGCAAGGGCTTGTTGGACACCCCGATCCACCTCCAGTTCGTCCTCGGGGTGATGGGGGCTAACGCCGCCGTTATAGAGCAGTTCATGCACATGCGCCGCACCGCCATAGACCTCTTCGGCGATGACTTCACCTTCTCCGCCGCCGGCGTCGGCTACCCGGCGGAGTACCACCTCGCCGCGATGTGCCTGATGCTCGGCGGCCACGTGCGGGTTGGCCTCGAGGACAACCTCCGCGTCCGACGCGACAAGCGGGCGGAGTCGAACGCAGAGCTCGTCGAGAAGGCTGTCGCCCTCGCCAACCTGTTCGACCGCGAGCCCGCCACACCCGACGAGGCGCGCGAGATGTTCGGCCTCAAGGGCCGCACGGCCGTAGCGTTCTAGCCCACGAGTTCGCCGAAGACGTCCCTGCCCGGACGCCGCTCGCCCCTCTCCATCGCGTGCATTAGCTCGACCACGCGGGAGTTGAGCGGCGTCTCGACACCGTGCTCTCTCCCCTTCTCGACGACGCCGCCGTTTATGACGTCTACCTCGGTCTTGACCCCGCGCTCCAAGTCCTGAAGCATCGAGGCCTTGGTGGCGCCGGCCTGCTGCATGGCTACCTCGAGCGCGTCTTCTGCCCGTCCTCTATCTTCGGGGCCACGCACGACGAGGGCGTCTGCCGCGACGCCGAGCACGTCTTCGAGCTCGAGGTTCTGCGCCATCCCGACGTCGTACCCCTCGCGCCATAGGGCCAGGGCGGCCTCCTTGCCTTCTGGGTCTGCCACGACCTCCCTGTATAGAAGCCCCGAGACGGCGCCGAGACCTGAGAAGGCGCTGTTGACGAGCAGCTTGGACCAGACCTGGCCGCGGATGTTCTCCGTTACGCGCGCCTCGTCCACCGTCCCCAGAGCGTCGGCGAGCAGGCGGGTCCTGTCGCGCACGCTCCCGTCCGGCTCCCCGATAATGAACGGCCCCCTCGTGGTCCGCGCGAGGTGCCCGGGACCGAGGTTCGTCGAGCCCCACTCGACAGTGCCCCAGATCAGATTCTCTTCACCCACTATGCCGGCTATGCGCTCCTGCACCAGCCCGTTGCCCAGGGAGACGAAAGTGTTCACCAGGTCGCCTTCGAGCAGTGGTCTCAGGGCACCCTCCAGATGAGGCGCCTTGAGCGTTATGAGGGCGAAGTCGAAGGGACCATCTAGCCCTTCCGCCCCCGCGTGAGCGTCGAGGGTAATCCGCCGCTCTTCGCCGAGGTCGTCTATGAGGAGGCCGTCTCCTCGCATCCTCTCGACGTGTTCCTCGTTCGCATCGAGCACGGTTACCCGTCTTACCCGGTCCGTCATCTTCGCCGCCGTAACACCGCCGATGGCGCCTGCGCCGACGACGAGGATACTGGTCTCGATCATGTCCCCCCGTCTCTCCCCGCCTCCACGGGCGGTAACCTTTCGAGCAACTCGCCTAACGCCGCGTAGCGGCGGTCACGCTCCAAGAGCAACCGTTCTCGCTCCTCGTCGGAGTACTCCAGAAACCCCGCTCCGCTCTTCGTTCCCGTGCGTCCCAGCTCCACGAGCTCGCGCAGAGCGTCGGGCGTCTCGAACCTCTCGCCCAAACCCTCCCTGAGCGTCTCGAGAACGCTGACGTAGACGTCGAGCCCGGCCATGTCGGCGATCTGGAACGGCCCGAAGAACGGCAGCCTGAAGCCGAAGCAGCTGCGAACCACCTCGTCCACCTCCTGCGGTGAGGCAAGTCCTTCCTCGACGCACCTGAGGGCCTCCAGAAACAGCGCGTTCTGGATGCGGTTCGCCACGAATCCGGGCCCGTCGCCAACGGTCGCGGGCCGCTTCCCGAGGGCTCGCAGAAAGACCATAACCCTTTCCACGACCTCGGGGTCTGTTGCAGCGGCCGGAATGACCTCCACGCCCGGAGTCCACTCCGGCGGGTTGAACCAATGCGTCCCTACGAAGCGTCCCGGGCGCTCCACGGACTTCGCGAGCTCGTCCATCGGGAACGATGAGGTGTTGGAGACGATGACTGACTCAGCGGGGGCGGCGTCGGAGCAGGCAGCGAGGATCTCGTGCTTCAGCTCCAGGTCCTCAGGCAC
>DASZKL010000090.1:0-2311 GCA_035947015.1 Rubrobacteraceae bacterium | reverse complement strand
GCCCGCTGGTACGAGCCGCACTACTTCGACCCGGAACCCATAACGTGGAGGACCGGCGCAATCAGCTTCGTCGCGGCCTTCCTGGCGTTTATCGCGGCCGGCCAGCTCGGGCTCTGGGCCACTGGAGCGGAGAACCCCGGCTCCCTCGCCTTTGTCACCAGCCTGGACGCGTTCCTGCCCATCCTGTACACCCTGATCGGGCTCGTGGTGGCCTACTTCGCCTTCCGGGCCGCCGGGTACGCGGGGCTGGCCCTCGTCTTCGTGGCCGCGCTCGTCGTCGGCGGCCAGAGTTCGCCGGCGGGATTGCTGCAGTTCGCCACTTTAGGCATCATAATCTTGCTCGTCGTGATCTGGCTCGGCAACCGCCGCGACCGCGCCGCCCGTAGCTAACCGACCGGAGACCCGTAGAGAAGAAGGGGGAGCACCTTGCCTTCGCCTGCCGAGATAGAGAAGTTCATCCTCGGGTTCGAAGAGCGCGTCGCCCCGGTCGAGAAGGCCGTGCGAGAGGCCTGGTGGAGGCTCGCGACCACGGGTACCGGAGAAGCCCAGGAGGAGTACGTCCGCGCCGGGGTGGAGTACAACAGGCTCTTCGCCGACAGGGACGAGTTCGAGAAGATAGCGCGCTGGTACGGGGAGCGGGACGCCCTGGAGAGCCCTCTCCTGCGGCGGCAGGTCGAGGTGCTGTACCTGACGTTCGCCGGCCGGCAGGGCGACGAGGGGATCCTGGAGCGGGTGGAGGAGCTCGAGGCGGAGGCGAACGCCGTCTACGGCAACCACCGGGGCGTCGTCAGGGGCGAGGAGGTCGGGGAGAACGAGATCCGGGAGATTCTGCGCTCCTCGGACGACGAGACCCTGCGCCGGGAGGCCTGGGGGGCCTCGAAGACCGTCGGCCGGGAGGTCGAGGAGACCGTGCGGGAGCTCGCCCGTCTGAGGAACCGGCTCGCCCGCGAGGCGGGCTACCTCGACCACTTTTACCGATCCCTGGACCTGCAGGAGATAGACGCCGGGGAGCTCGGCAGGATCATGTCCGACCTCGAGTCCGCGACCGACGCCCCGTTCAAGAAGCTCAAGGAAGACCTGGACGCGAGGCTCGAACGAAAATTCGGCGTCGAGGCCGTCATGCCCTGGCATCTCCACGACCCTTTCTTTCAGAGTTGCAAACAAGACCCGGTTGCTTTTCCGAGCGGTGCTTCGCGAGGGAACAAGGAAGGTATAGCTGGAGCGGGTGATGACGAGTTGACACCTGAGCGGGACACAGACGCAAGGGTAGCGTCCAAGGTCGATGTGGAGCGCTACTTCCGGGATAAGGACCTAGCGCAACTCACCCGCAAGACTTACGACAATATGGGCCTGGAGGTGCGGGGCGTCCTAGCTCGGAGTGACCTCTACGAGAGAGACGGCAAGAACCAGCATGCTTTCTGTCTTCAGCTGGAGCGGGAATACCCTTACGACGTGCGAGTGCTAGCGAACGTGCGGCCGGACTCCTACTGGATGGACACGATGCTCCACGAGTTCGGCCACGCCGTCTACGACCGGTACATAAACCCCAAGCTCCCCTACTTCCTGCGCACCGTGGCCCACACGTGCATCACCGAGGCCATCGCGCTCATGATGGGTTCTCTAGCAGAGGATCCGGCCTGGCTCTCTGCCATCGCCGGGGTCCCGGAAGCCGAACTTGATGAGGTCCGTGAGCACCTCCTCTGGCGTGACCGAGCGGACCGGCTGGTCTTCACTCGCTGGGCGCTCGTGATGTTCAACTTCGAGCGGGAGCTCTACGCTAATCCCGACCGCGACGACCTGAACTCCCTGTGGTGGGACCTCGTCGAGCGGCTCCAGCTCGTAAACCGTCCTCCGGGACGCGACGAGCCCGATTGGGCGGCGAAGATACACGTCGCCGTCGCCCCCGTCTACTACCACAACTACGTCCTCGGGCATCTGATCGCCGCCCAGCTGAAGCACCACCTCGAACAGAGGGTAAGTGGCGGACCGTTCTTTATGAGCGAGGTGGCTGGGCGCTACCTGCTCGAAGCCCTCTTCGGCCCCGGAGCCCGCAACAACTGGCAAGATACCATTCTCGGAGCCACGGGAGAGCAACTGACGCCGGACTACTTCGTGAACTCGCTCCGCTAGAGCGGTCAGTATTCTCCCGACGCCGGACGTGCTGGAGTCTTCGGCGTACGTACATCTCCCCCGCCAGTGGTTCGTCTCGCAGGGTCGGTGGCATCGTAGTCCTCGCTCCTAGCCTGGAGGCAGCTCCTCTCTCGGTGGTTCGCTCCTCACCGCCGGGCGAGCAGCGTCCGGCGTCGCCTCG
>DASZKL010000089.1:0-6372 GCA_035947015.1 Rubrobacteraceae bacterium | reverse complement strand
TTGGGAGGTGCTAGCAGGGAGTGATCCCAGACGGATGAATCCTGTGGGAGAGGTTCCACGGGAGGGCTTTGAGACGGCAATAGAGGTGAGCACCGCTGAGCCGTATGTGGGGGTGAGAGCCAGGGATCAATCGGGGAGGGTCCTCGCTTACTCCAAGCCAGTCGAACTGGAAGGTCGGAACCCCTAGCATCATGACGGGGACCAGTGTTCCAGAGGCGTCGTGAGCGTTTACGCTCGGCACACGGTCTCACAGGATCGTACGATACTCCCCAAGATGGCGAAGACCACGTTCGGGAGACAGCTGGACGAGGAGGCCGGATAGTGGGCAAGACCTTGGCCCATCTCCGGTGGTTCGAGGTTGGTGTTGCGCTCGCAGGCGCCATGGCCTTCGCGACGGTCGGTCCCTTAAGGGGGCTCTTCGCGGAGCGTCCCCAGGTCTTGCTCGTGGGGACCCTGATCCTGTTCATGGCACCAGGGGCGTTGCTGGCGCGTTGGCTCTTGTATGAGTATTTCTCTGGGGTCGCCCTGCTGCCCGCGGCGTTTGTGAGTAGTGTGGGTGCCTTCGCGCTGTTGGGCGTGCCCGCCTTGGTCTTTCAGAGTAGCCTGCAGACCTATATGTGGATCTCGGGCGCGACGGTCGCTCTCTTCTTGCTGGCTGCGGCGCTCGCGGTCTTCTTCGAGACGTTACGCCGGGAGAGTACGTCCAGAAGCGGGACGGAGTTCGTAGTCTCCGACCGCGGAGGCTTGCTCTGGCTACCATTTCTGGCACTCGTCGCAGCGTTGAGCTACATCACCCGGATCGGTGCGCCGAGTTCCTTCGGAGACATCTGGGTCTATCTGGCGTGGGTCAGGGAGTTCCTCGGTGGGAAGCGGCTCGCCTCGGTCGAACCCTACTTCGGGCGCGAAGTCGGCCTATCGCGCGTCAAGATCAACGGCTGGCTTCTAGAGCAGGCGGGTCTCTCGAGGGCCTCGGGGGTGGACCCCGTGGATCTGGCGTTCTTGTACCTGAACCCGATGCTCGTCGTGATGGCCCTTCTGGTGTTCTACGCGCTGGCGCGAACGCTCCTCAAGAGCGAGAAGGCAGCCCTCATCTGCGGGTCTCTGTACGCGCTCTTCTTTCTGATACATCTCAGTCCCTCCCGGCTGACCTTCGGGGGCGAGTTCATCCAGCGCCTGCTCGAGGACAAGTTGGCCGCCAAGTTCTTCTTCCTGCCAATGGCTCTCGCCTGCGCGGTCGTATTTCTGGAGAGTGGCCGTCGAGCCTACTTCTGGTTCTTCGCCTTCCTCTGCTGCGCCGTCATGGCCGTGCACCCGATAGGCTTGGCGACGATCGGGATATCCATGGCGGGCTTCAGCATCCTGCACCTGGCGCTCAACCCGCGCAGCCGCGAGGCGTGGGCCAGAATATCGGCCATGGGCCTGGCGGGCGTCACAACGATCGCCGTTCCCGCGTTCTTCATTCTCGCAGTGGTCGGCGAGCCGCTCACCGCCGTGCTCACGGACTCCGATATCAACTCGGGCGACCCCGACGTGCTACGAAACATGATCTTCGTGAGCCCCGAGAGAAAGCGCATCTTCGAGCTCGCGGACGGCTCGTACATCATGCACCCGTCGCTGCTCCTGGACCCTGTAATACTGACCGGCCTTATCCTTGGCATCCCCTTCTTGCTCTGGCGGGTGAGGGGTAGCCTCGCAGCCCAACTACTCCTCGGGGCGCTGGGTCTCACCACCGTCGTGTGCTATGTGCCCCCGGTCGCTACCTTCTTGGGAGACAACCTGGTTCTCCCCGGACAGTTGTGGCGCCTCGCATGGCCCATTCCTCTTGCGGTCATGCTGACGCTCGGCTGGCTCGTGTGGGAAGCTACGAGCCTCGCGGCGGCTTGGCTTGGCGGTCTGCGGCAAACGCGCTTCCTCGCCGCAGCTCTGCCGTTTCTGCTCTTGGTCGTCCTTACGGTCGCGGCCGTACCCCGCACGACGGCCGGCCTTGAGCAAGTGGAGCGGTACAAGGAGACTGCCCGGAATTCGGGCATCTGGCCGGCCGATCCCATCTATCCCTGGTTCCGCGACGAGGTGACATCGCCCGTCGTAGTTCTGGCGTCGGACGTCTACAGCGCGCGCATCCCCTCTTACTCCTCCGAGGCTAACGTCATAAGTCGCAGGGGTAGCCTGGTCCTAAGGGTTCTCCCCGAGTTGAAGCAGCGAGTGCCAGGCCAGATAGAGGTGCCCCGAGGTGCGCTCGACGTCCAAGAGTTCTTCAACGGCACCGATCTGGAGACCGCGGTAGAGATCTTGCGGCGCCACGAGGTGGATTACGTGATGGTCCGGTCGGGCTCACGGCTGGACGGGGCGTTGGTAGAACTGCCGGGCTTCGAGTCCATAAGGGAGCCGAGCGAGAGGTTCGACGTTTACGATGTGGATCTCGCGACACTCGCCCGGCTGCTCGACACTACCGACGAGGCTCGTACACAGCTCCCGCCACAGTAATCGGCGCGCAACGCGCCAGGAGACCGCGAGCGGCCCCGAACGGCAGATTCGCCTGATCTAAGCGGATTTCTACGCGGACAAGCAGAGCTACGCCTCCTATTTTGAGGGATCGCGGTTCCGCAGGTCGCGGGTTGGATCCCGGGTAGGTGTTTGCCTCGAAGTTGGCGGCAGATTAGACTCTCTGGGGATGCGGGAGTTCCAGGACTACACGAAGACTTCTCGCGCTGCACGCTGGCGGCGGGTTATCTGGTGGGTGCCGAGCGGGTTGGTTGTGACCCTGATGGTAGTGCTAGGGGTGTGGGTGGGGGCAGTGCCGACGGCGTCGGAGACCCTGGATCACGGTCAGGAAGCCGGCTCTGGAGCCGACCGAAACACGTCGTCCCACGCCGGGTGGTTACGGGGAGTCCTCGTGGGATCTCGGGAAGTCACAGACGAGCCACTCAACGTCCTCGTTGTTGGCGTCGATAGGCGACCACCCGGGAGCAAGGAGGCTCAGGTGTCCGGGGTCCGATCGGACACGATAATGCTCGTGCAGATCGTCCCCGGGACGGGACGTATCAAATTGCTCTCCGTTCCGCGGGACCTGCTTGTGGAGATAGAGCCGGGGGTGGAAGACAGGATCAACGCCGCCTACGCCTACGGCGGCATCGAGCAGACGGTGAGCGCGATGCAGAGCTATGGCAGGGTCCCCATAGACCGCTACGCGATAGTGGACTTCGAGGGCTTCGAGGACGTCATCGACGCGATGGGCAAGGTGGAGGTGGACGTAGAGGGTGAGTTCCCGCAGAAGTGGCGCATGGAGGAGGGACTCCAGAGACTAGAGGGTCATCGCGCTCTCCTCTACGCTCGCTACCGCGGGACGCCCGGCGGGGACCTCGACAGGATAGAGCGCCAGCAGCAGCTGGTGGCGGCACTGCGTAGCAAGGCCCTAGACTGGAACACCATCACCGAACTCCCAAGGATCATGAGGGTCATAGACCAGAACGTCGAGACCAACCTCGGTCTTGGGGAGGCTCTCACTCTAGGTCGCGTCCTTGTTGGCCAGGGGCGCAACGCCCAGATGACCGCCGTCCAGCTCGAGGGCAGCCCGGCTACCCTCCCCAATGGAGCACAGGTCCTGGTTCCGAACGAGGCTGCCAACACGGCGATGTTTGAGGAGTTCCGCTACTAGCCGATCTCAAATCTCGCCCGGTCGGCGTCCGTACCATTTCTACCGGCGATTTGGGGCAGGGTTTGCGGAGGGATTCACGCTTCTTGCGCCCGTAGCGTAAAGGGCGTCCGGACGCCGGGTGCGGTCTTTGCGGCTGTTATAATCGAGCGCAGGATTGAAGGTTAAGGCGAGAGTGGTGGAATGGGAGACACGCTAGATTTAGGATCTAGTGCCTTCGGGCGTGCGGGTTCGAATCCCGCCTCTCGCACCTCGCTGCGGCAGCGGAATCGGAGCGAATGACGGCAAACGTAACTAAGCTCGAGGAGAACAAGGTCAGGCTCGACGTCGAGGTGTCCCCTGAAGCCGTCAGGGAGGGCGTCGAGGCCAAGGTCCGGGAGCTGGGGCGGAAGGTGCGCGTGCCTGGCTTCAGGCCAGGCAAAGCACCGCGGCGGGTGATCGAGAACCACCTGGGGCGCGACTACATCTACTACGAGGCGCTCCAGGAGAGGTTGCCGACCTGGTACTCGGAGGCGGTGGTCGAGACCGACCTCAGGCCCATAGACCAGCCGGAGATCCACTTCGAGGAGCCGCTGGACGAGGAAGAAGGCTTCAAGTTCTCCGCCACGGTCGCCGTCAGACCCGAGGCTGCCCTCCGGGAGTACAAGGGGATTGAGGTGCCTAAAGGAGGCGCCGAGGTCGCGGACGAGCAGGTCGACGAGCAGCTCGAGCAGATGCGCGGCCAGTTCGCAACCCTTGCGGCGGTCGAGGATCGGCCCGTAGGGGAGGGCGACTTCGTGATCATCGACTTCAAGGGCGAGAAGATGACGAGCGGCGAACCCCTTGAGGGCGGAGAGGCCGAAGATTACATGCTGGAGGTCGGGCGCGGCGAGCTCCTGCCGGACTTCGAGCAGAACATCGTTGGGATGAAGGCCGGCGAGCGCAAGCAGTTCGGCGTAACGTTCCCCCTAGACTACGCCGAGGCGTCGCTCAGGGGCGAGTCGGTGCTCTTCCACGTGCACGTCAAGGAGATCAAGGAGCGTGATCTCCCGCCCCTCGACGACGAGTTTGCCAAGGAGGCGAGCGAGTTCGAGACGCTCGAGGAGTTGCGCGCCGCCGTCCGGGAGCAGCTCGAGGCCGCCGAGGAGCGGCGCGTCGAGGGCGAGTTCCGGACCCGCGTGCTCGACGCCGTGGCCAAAGAGGCCGACGTCGAGGTCCCTGAGGTGATGGTAGACGACAAGGTCGAGGAGATGCTGGGGAGCTTCGAGCGGAGCCTCCGGGCGCAGGGGATGGAGCCTGGACAGTACTACCAGCTCGCCGGGACCTCGGCGGAGGAGATCAAGGACCGCGTGCGTCCCGACGCCACCGATACGGTCAAGAAGGAGCTGACGCTCGACGCGGTAGCTACGGCCGAGGACATAAGGGCGAGCGAGGACGAGGTGATGCACGAGATCTCGCACCTCGCCGAGGACTCGGATAGGGAGCCGCAGGATCTCGCCGAGACCATGCGCCAGAACGGCACCTACGCGCTCCTGGAGGAGGAGATGGCCAGGGCGAAGGCGCTCGATTTCCTGGTCGAGAACGCGGCGCCAACCCCGTTGCCAGATGAAGCAGACGCGCAGGGCGCCGAAGAGACGGTGGAGGCCAAGGTCGATACCGGAGGCGCCGCGACGGAAAACGAAGAAAGAGAGGATAGTTAGATGAACTACTACGATCCCCAGGCAGTCATCCCCTACGTCATAGAGCAGAGCCCGCGCGGGGAGCGGGCGATGGACATCTACTCGCGGCTCTTGAAGGACCGCATCATCTTCCTGGGCACGCCGGTGGACGACCAGGTGGCGAACGCGATCATGGCCCAGCTCTTGCACCTTGAGAGCGAGGATCCCGAGCAGGACATCAACCTGTACATAAACTCGCCTGGCGGCAGCGTCTCGGCGGGGCTCGCCATCTACGACACAATGCAGTTCGTCAAGCCGGATATCGTCACCACTGCTTTGGGGATGGCAGCCTCGATGGGCGCGTTCCTGCTCGCGGCCGGCGCCAAGGGCAAGAGGAACGCGTTGCCCAACACGCGGATACTCTTGCACCAGCCCAGCGTCGGCGGTCTGGCAGGGCAGGCCTCGGATGTGGAGATCCACGCCAAGGAGCTCATAATGACCAAGAGGCGCCTCAACGAGATCCTCGCCGAGAACACCGGTCAGCCCTACGAGAGGATAGAGCGCGACACCGACCGTGACTACATAATGGGCCCTGACGAGGCCATCGAGTACGGCGTCATAGACAACATCATAAAGAACCACTAGGGGACCTTAGGGAGGCTGTGGTGAGCAACTTGGCGCAGAGGATCGTGGAACGGCAGAGAGATCCGTCAGACCAAAGGCGGTGCTCCTTCTGTAAGAGGAGCGAGGGCCAGGTCGGGAGGCTCATAGCGGGCCCCGGCCTCCACATCTGCGATAGCTGCGTCGAGTTCTGCAACGAGATTCTCGAAGAAGGGCAAAGAGGGGGGAGGGTTTAGCCGCATGAGGGACCCGTCGGATCAGCTGCAGTGCTCTTTCTGCGGTAAGAGCCAGCGCCAGGTAAGGAAGCTCATAGCGGGCCCCGGCGTCTACATCTGCGACGAGTGCATCGAGCTCTGTAACGAGATCATAGACGAGGAGTTCTCCGGCCCCGAGCTCCTCAAGGAGGACGACCTCCCCAAGCCCCGCGAGATCAACCGCATCCTCAACGAGTACGTGATCGGC
>DASZKL010000088.1:0-7065 GCA_035947015.1 Rubrobacteraceae bacterium | reverse complement strand
AAGTTCTTGAAGGGATCCGCTGCGCCGCTCCCGGAGCGGTGGGCCGCCGCTACCATGTCGAGCGCCTCGAAGACGCGCTCCTCTGGCACGCCGTCTATCTCGGCCCTTATCTTCTGTATGGCAGGCGGCTTGCTCGTCAGGTTGCGCATCACGGCGAGCACGGACGAGGCGGCGTCCTGCCTGTGTTCGCCGAAGATATCCGTGCCCTGTTTTCCCATAAGGACCATCGGTCGCGGGAACGTCCCGAAGACGGGCACGGCGTAGTGGGCGTGGCGGCAGAGCAGCCGCCCTTTTTCGAGCTGCAAGAGCTCTTCGCGTGTAGTCTGCGAGAAGCTGCGGTAACTCGAGTTGGTCAGCTCCTCGTCCCCGATGCGCCCGTAGAGGCTCGTGGCGGCGTTCCCGACCACCTCGTCGTCCACCTTGCTCCTGAACTGCTGCGCCCCGAAGAGCACGAGGTTGAGGTGCCTCCCCCTCGAGGAGATGTCCACTAGGGTGTCCTTGAGGGAGGAGGACTTCGAACCGGATGGGGCGTACTTGTTCAGTTCGTCCACGAAGATGATCAGCTTGTCCACGTTGAGGTGCCCGCTCTCGGCGAGCTCCCAGATCCTGGAGATGACGCTCGTGACGATGAGGTCCTGCGGTATCCCGGTGAGCCGGGAGATGTCCACCACGCGCACCTCGCGGTCCTCGAACGGGCCGTCAGCGCGGGGCAGGTCTCCGTGCTCCACCCGTCCGTGCGCAAGGAGGCCGCCGCACTTGTTCGGCAACACCTTGAAGCGGTTGCGGACCTTCGCGATCGTCCAGTGGTTGTGACCGTTCCAGGACGAGATGTTCTTGCCCTCAGCGCGGGCGCTCTCGAAGTATTCGTCGATCTCGTCCAGGAGCCCGTAGAAGTCCGCCTGAGTCCTGATGCCCTGGTCCCGCAGCTCCTCGATGAAGCCCCTGAACTTGTCGTCCATGTCCGAGGGGTCGAAGACGTATCCGGCGTAGGGCAGCACGTCCCCGAGCTCCCAGATTATGGGGTAGACGCGCGAGTCCTCGCCGCGGGCGTTGCGCAGTGTGTTCAGCTTGCGGGCCGGGACCTCTTCGGCGTAGATCACCCTCTCCCCTGACTCCATCCCGTAGCGCAAAGGGGCGAAGATCCTGAGGTTCTCAAAAGGTGTGATCTCGAGCCCCAGAGAGGCGTACATATCGCGGTCTTCCTGTGGTAACCCGCGCTGCCCGGCCCGCTCGTAGCGCTCGGCGAGCTCGGGGTCGTCCCTGGGGTCCACCTCGGCCGGCTTGTCGAGGAAGAGGAGGTCCGCGCCCTTCACGTTGAACATCAGGGCGGCGACCTTCTTGTCCTTAACGGTCTGGAAGGTGCTGGCTATGGTGAAGAGGGCGTGGCTGGTCTTGGTCGAGAGGCCGCTCATGCCTGTGATGTTCAGGTGTCCGGCCTCGGGACCCATAAGGTAGTCACCGTCGACGTGGAGGGGGGTGCGCTGCGGCGAGCCGTCGGTCACGAGGTTGCCGTTCTCGTGCAGGAGCAGCGGGATCCTGTGCCCCGAGAAGTCCTCGGTGCCAAGCGCGAACTCGATGGCCGCGCTCGTCGCGAAGAAAACTGGGCCGCTCCTCACAGGGCGCTTGCTCTTCTTGCCTTCCTCACGGTGCTTCGTTGCAAGTACCCTGGCACGGAAGACAAGTATCTCGACCCTCTCGCTGAGGGCCTCGAGCGCCGGATCGCCGTCGTGGGCGTAGAAGTCGTCGAGAAAGGACTGCAGATCCGAGTATCGACGGGGATCGTCGAGGACGGCGACGGCCGTCGCGTCCTCGCTCTCGGCGGCGACGATGTGCCCTATGTCCAGCCTCTGGGCCGTGTCGGACTCGGCGGTCCAGAAGTAGAACTCATGGGCTGTCGCCGGGTGATCCTCGCTGGTTACGACCCGACCGATGGGGCCCGAGTCTGTGTCCAGGTAGTGCGGGTGCAGCATCTAGTTCCTCCCATGTGCGGCGAGCTGCCGCTCCAGTCTCGCGTACGCTCGCTCGGAGCTCTGTACGAGGGGCTTGAGGATCTTCTCCACGTAGTGGATGGGGTAGATCATGGCCGGCCAGCGCGGGTCGGGCTTCGCCAGAGGGGCGCGCTCCGCCAGGATCCAACGTGAGATCTCGTCTATCTGATGGGGCTCCATATCCAGCGGCGCCTCCACCCGCATGAGCGAGCCGAGAGCGTCCGCGCCGCGCTGCGGCGGCCACATCCGCAAATACCAGGAGGTGCGCTGCTCGCCAGGGTCGCGGCGGAGTTGCCAGTCCGGGACGAAGCTCGTCGTCCGCATCCCCGGTTCCAGGTCGAGCAGCATCCCGACATCCTTGCCCACGAACTCGGGGCGCGCGACGCTCTTTATGAGGCCGATGGCCCGCCGGTTGGATTCTTGAACCTGCTTTAGCTGTCCGTCTACCGCGATCCAATCTTCGGAGTCCAGAACCCGATCATCCAGCTCCCACCCGCGCAGCATCCCGCCTTCAAGTCGCTCCCGGAGACTCCGAACCCTCCCGCGGGCGCGCTCCCTCATCCCCACGTAGTCCGTGGGATCTGTTTCCTCGCCTATATATTCGACGGAGTCGAGTATCAGGTACGGAGAGAAGGGAGTGTCCTTCGGGCCTAGCTCTGAGAACCCGGCTTCGAGCAAGAGCTCCCAGAATGCTTCGACCTTGGCTTCTCCCGCGCTGCGGGGCAGGATCACCGCCTGTACCAGCGCCGGCGGGCTCTCCAGCGGCATACGCGAGAACCGCCTGTCGCAGCGGTTGACGACTGCGGCGGCCACGGTCGCGATGACGACGGGGGCCAGCTCTATGCGGCCTATCTCGCGCGAACTCTGCACGCCGTCAAGAAAGTAGCATAGCCGTGAGGTGCCGTCCGTGTAGCCGAGATCCCGCGGTCCAGGCGGCTCCTCAAGGTGGTACGGACGACCGGTGGGCGTGGGTTCATCTTCGTCGGTGGGGCGACGCGAGAACTGCTGGTTCTCCAGGTCGCAAGTCCCCGCCCCGGCGGTTACATGGATGCCTCTACGGCTAGCCCCGACTAGAGCGGAGCTCATCCTTGCCACGAACTCGTTGGCCGTGCTCCCCATCAGCATTTGCAGGAGTATACGCGGATGTGCGAAAAGAAACTATGCCTATTCGTCAGGTAGAGGTACAGGCAGCTCGAAGTGTTTCTCGGCTAGAGAGACGGCGCCGCGGAAGCTCCGGCGCTCCTCTGGGGTCTCTGTGTAAGCGTCGCGGGCCAGCCTGAGGACCTTCTTGGCCTCTTGTCGCTGCTCCGGGGCGTTGGAGATCTCCTTGGAGAACGCGTAGGCAAGGTCGCTGTCCTGCGTGAAGTAGAAGTGCATAAAGATGCTTCGCTGACGGCCGAGGCCCGAGAGCGCGGCGTCGCCCGAGACCTGGGAGATGTTCAAGAGGGTGCCTGCGGAGAGGGGAGCGCCCGTGCTCTGGGGGTATACGGAGAAGGCGAGACGGACGACGGGACCGTAGAAGGTCTTGTAAAACTCGAGCTGGCGTACGACGCGGGCCGGCCCGCGGATCGCGTCTATCTCCTCCTTCGTGGCGGCGACGATTATGTGGCCCTGCGGGGGGCGCATCGAGTCGCGCCCCTGCGTGGAGACCACGCGCGCCTGCACGCCCCTATGGGCGACGGCGGCCGCGATGCTCTCCCGGACGCGCTGGGGGAGGTCGAGCCCGCTGGCTCCTTCCATCAACCTTCCTCTGCGAACCTCTCGAAGAATCGGGCGAAGTATCCGACTGCCTCGAAGTAGTCGTCGAGCCCGACCCACTCGTTGGGCGAGTGGAGGCGGCTGTCGGTGTTCGCCACGCTACCCGTCATGACGGTAGGTATCCCGAGCTCGGTGGCGATGAGCGAGGTCGGCCCACTCCCTCCTATGGTCGGGTAGACGACGGCCTCGCTGTATCCCATATCCTCCCAGGTCTCGACCGAGGTTCGGACCACTGGCGAGTCGATCGGGGTCTTCGCAGCCTCGACCCCGTGCAGGTCCACGACCTCGATGTCGTCGAAGCCGCGCCTCGTGAGGTGCGAGCGGATCAACTCCACAACAGGGCCGGGGCTCTGGCCGGCGACGAGCCTGAAGTCCATCTTCACGAACGCTTGGGAAGGCACGATGGTCTTCGAGCCGGGACCGGTGTAGCCGGACATGATGCCTGCGATGTTGGCGGTTGGCCTCAGCAGCATCTCATAGAGGACCTCTTCGCCGGAGAGGTTGCGGTCGAAGGCGTCCACGCCCCAGGACCCTTTGAGCTCCTCGGCGTTGAAGGGGATCTTGCTGATCGCCTCGAGGTCTTTCTCCGAGGGTTCTTCGGCGAGCTCGTCTAGCCCGTCGAGCGTGATCTCCCCGTTTTCGTCTTTGATGGTCCTCAGGGCCTGGACGAGGCGCCAGGCCGGGTTCGGGGCGATGCCGCCGTACATGCTGTGCAGATCGTAGGAGGCGCCCTTGGCGCGCAGCTCGACGTAGGCCAAGCCCTTGGTGCCGCAGAAGATCAGGGGCCTCCCCGCCCCGTCCTTCATCGAGCCCTCCCAGAGGCAGGCGTCTGCGGAGAGTAGCTCCGAGTTGGCGCGCACAAAGGGCGCGAGGTTCGGGCTGCCGATCTCTTCTTCGCCCTCGATGAGGAACTTGAGCCTGAAGGGGAGCTCGCCGTGCTCTTCCCGATAGAGCCTCAGAGCCTGGATTCGGGCGAGTACGTCGCCCTTGTCGTCGGCGACGCCGCGGGCATACAGTGAGCCATCGCGGATGGTCGGCTCGAACGGCTCGCTCTCCCAGAGCTCGAGCGGCTCCGGCGGCTGCACGTCGTAGTGGCCGTAGGAGAGGAGCGTCTTCGAGCCCTGACCCGCCTCTGCGTAGACGACCGGATGTCCGTCCGTCTCCATGATACGGGTGTCGGCGCCTGCCTCCTCCAGCTTCCTCGCGACCCAATCGGCGCACGTGCGGAAGCCCCCGCTCTCGTCCCCCCTGGCGGAGATCGAGGGCATCCGCAGAAAGTTCTTCAACTCGTCGAGAAGGTCGTCTCTCTTGCTCTCCACGTGCGCTCCTAAGTCCATCCAGGTCCTTTCTTCGATTCTACAGGAGGGTAGCATTTTAGTAGTTTCGCGCCATGGTCCGGCTGCGTCGTTGCTGTTATATTAGGAGCGAGGTAGCCCTGTGGAGAAGAAACCGGATCAAGACCTCGAGCGGCGCCGCGATCCCCATGACTTTTTCGGGCTCGAAGTAGAGAGGATGAGCCCGAGGGCCCAGGTCACGGCCTCGCTCGCGGTGCTTATACCCGTGGCGGTGGGCCTTGTCCTCGTGTTAACTCTCGTCCCCTGGCTGTGGTGGCTAATCTTCGTGTTCGGGTGGATGATCTTCCCCGCCTTTGGCCTGCTGGTGCGGGGCATCGCGGGCCTCTCGGAGGGAAAGACGCAGTTGCCGTCGGCGAGCGGCAAGGAGCGGGAACTCCTCGGGGCGCTGCGCAGTCACGGCGAGCTCACGCCAGCCCAGGCCGCCATGGAGACCTCCCTCACGGTGGAGGAGGCGGACGGCATGCTCCAGAGGCTCGCCGAGGGCGGACACCTGCAGGTCAGGGTGCGCGGCGGGGGTCTGTTCTACTCCCTGTGGGAGGTCGAGGGTGGGGAGTCGGAGGACCGGTAGAAGGGGTATCGAATGCGGCGCTCATGGTATCATTCACGGTCCTAGGGTTGCTGCGCGCGAGATCTTGAACGTGGGGTAGAGTTTAAGGACCTATGAGAGAGCGAAGGATCCCTGAGACGCTCGAGGAAGCCTACCGGCTGCGCGACGGGGCCGAGTCTCTTCCCGAGAGGGATTTCTACCAGGATCATGTCTACCGCCTGAGGCGCGAGGAGTACCGTTCGCGGGGCATCCGGACGGAGATCTCCTCGAGGAGGCGCGAGCGCCAGAGCGCCATCGAGTTCTCGCGCGAGATGTTCTTCTTGGAGGTCGCGGAGATAGCGGGCCGGGGGGCAGGGCGCCAGGGCGGCCGCGAGGCGCGCAGCGCCCAGCAAGAGGCGAGGCGCTACGCCACTCGCCTCGACACCCACGCTTTTCTCAAGCAGCTCGCCTCGCCCCACTCCGGGGCCGTCGAGCTCTACAGGCGCAACTACCTCGAGCTCCTGAGGATGGGCAAGGCACCCAGCGAGGCTTACTACCTCTCGCGGGTCATCGGGCTCGTCAGGGACGAGGAATTCCATCGGGCGCTGGAGAGCGTAAGGGGCAGCGGTTACCCAACCAAGGGAAGGCTGGCTTACACGGTCGAGAAGGCGGCGATCCAGATCCGGGATCTCCCCGGAGGGATGATCCTGATCCTCCTTACCTTCTTCGCCTCGCTGTTTGCCTTCGTGTGGGCCACCAAGACCTGGGGCCCAGAGGCGAGCGCGGGTACGATCTTCTTCGTCTCCTTGGGCCTCGTCGCAGCCGGGGGACTGATGTTGATCTCCGCGGTCTTTATAGTTACCTTTATCAGGTCAATGAACAAGTAGCCCCGACGTACCTTCGCGCCGGGGCGCGATCAGAGCTACAGGGGGGGCCTGATCTACGCGCCGCCGCCTAAACCGAAGACTCCCCGCGATGTCGGGATCAGACGCCGGGAGCGGCGCCCCAATCACGAGCAGTCAAGGAGATCCCGGCGCGTTAGACGCCGGTGGATGGTCTTCTTCCTGTGCTTCGCCTTTCTCCTTGGCTTCCTGGGACTGTCTCTCCTGTTCCCGACCGAAGAGGAGCGGGTGTCGCGCGCGAAGCTCCCCACGGTGAAGACCCCCCCTGCACCCCCGGCACCACCCGAACAGTCTCCGCAATTCACGGCCTCGCTCCTCCGGACCAGGATCGAGCAGGTGGCTGCCCGGTATCCAGGTACCTACGGGGTAGTGGTCCACGACCCCTCCTCAGGCAAGACCGTAGCGCTCAACGCCGATCAGCGCTTCCTGGCCGCCAGCCTCACCAAGCTTCCGGTTCTGCTCACCCTCTACATGGCCGCCGCCCGCGGCGAGGTGAGCCTCGAGGATGAGATCTCCATCCTCCCCTCCGACATCCA
>DASZKL010000087.1:0-14346 GCA_035947015.1 Rubrobacteraceae bacterium | reverse complement strand
GCCTCCCCGGTCTCGGTGGGCGCAGCGGGCAAGCCCTCCTCCGCCCCGAAGTCGCCGCGACCGGCTATGCGCTCCCTGTGGCCGGCGAGGGTTAGTCGACCCAGATCTCCGGCTCCCGCGGAGATCACGAGCGTAAACGCGACTTGCTCTAGTCCCAGACCTTCGGCTGCCTCGGCGTTCAGTATCTCCCCTACCGCGCAAGCACGAACCTCTCCCGGACGATCCCAGTCGCGGGTTCCGGCGGAGATCGCCCTTCGGTCGAGGGCGTCGGCGTCGCCGGGGCGCGGGTCGAGGAGCGGCAGGTCTTCCTCTTCGAGTAGTCCGTCTTCGGCGGCGCCGCGCGCGCCCGTCTCGCAGATCCTGCGCGTCCCGGCTGCGGTGAGATGAGGCAGGCGCGCCTCGGAGAGCCGGCGCGAGATCATGCGCGGCACTTCCTCGGGCGGCACCCCGAGGGCACCAAGCGTCGCGTCGGCGACGAGCAGCAGGCCGCGCACGGGGGCGGAGACGAGCTCAGGGGCAGCGTGGGAGCCGGAGACGGCGACCCAGCCGAGGTCATCGGGAGAGGCGGCGGCGTAGACGGGGCGCTCGACGCCGGGGAGCCGGGTGGCGGGGAGGATGCGGTCGAAAGCCGAATCGGCGACGCGTTCCTCGGGGGCGTAGAGCACCACCTCAGCCTCCTCGCCATCCCCGCGCCACTCGTAGTCCGCCGCGTGCTCGATCATCGGGGGCGAGCGCATCTACTCCACGATAACGAGCGACTCGCCGGAGCGCACGGTCATGCCGGGTTGGGCGAGAACCTTCGCGACCCTGCCTGCCTTCTGGGCCCGGATCTCGCTCTCCATCTTCATAGCCTCCAGGATGCAGACCGGCTCGTCCGCCGCGACCTCCTGTCCCTCCTCGACGAGAACCTTCACGATGGTGCCCTGCATCGGGGCAACCACCGCTCCTCCCTCCATCGTCGCTCGCTGCGTCACCCCCGCCTTGCGTCGCGGCCTCTCGCGCTCTCCCCTCTCCTCATCGTAGACCCTGACCCGGAAGAGCTTGCCGTTGACCTCGACCTCGACCTCCCTGCCCCCCCTCTCCGGCGCCTCACCCGCCGGGCGGGCGGACGAGGCCCCCATCTCGAAGCGCGCGAGCCTCTCTTCCACGAAGCCCGTCGTGTAGCTTCCCGAGAGGAACACCTCGTCCTCGAGGAGCGCCCTGTGGAAAGGAAGCGTCGTCGCGATACCCTCGATCCTGAACTCCGCGAGGGCCCGCCCGAGACGCCGCAGCGCATCCTCCCGGTCCGCGCCACGAACTACGAGCTTGGCGAAGAGCGGGTCGTAAGCCTCGGGGACTACACTCGGTCCTCTCAACGCGGAGTCAACCCGGACCCCTGGGCCGCCTGGCTCCTCGTAGACGGTCACGACGCCGGGGCTCGGGACGAAGTCGGCCGCGGCGTCCTCGGCGTTTATGCGCGCCTCGATGGCGTGGCCGCGCCAGGAGATCTCTTCTTGCGAAAGAGGCAGCTCTTCCCCGGCTGCGATCCGGATGCCCGTCTGCACTATGTCTACGCCGGTAACCTCCTCCGTCACGGGATGCTCGACCTGGACGCGGGTGTTCATCTCCAGGAAGAAGAACTCGTCGTCCTGCACCAGGAACTCTACGGTGCCGACGCTGTCGTAGCCGACGGTCTTGGCCGCGCGGACCGCCGCCTCACCCATCCGCTCGCGCATCTTCGGATCCAGCCCAGGGCTGGGGCACTCCTCGACGAGCTTCTGGTGGCGGCGCTGTATCGAGCAGTCCCGCTCCCCGAGGTGGACTGTGTTCCCGTACCTGTCGCTGAGGACCTGTATCTCGATGTGCCTCGGGGAGGGAAGATATCTCTCCAGATAGACGGACCCGTCGCCGAAGTACGCCTCACCCTCCCTTCTCGCCCGCTCGAAAGCCAACTGCGCCTTCGTCTTGTCCTGCGCCACGGCGAAGCCCTTGCCTCCGCCGCCTGCGACGGCCTTCACCGCGACAGGGTAGCCATACTCTCGGGCGAAGGCTGGGATCTCCTCCGGCAAGGCTATCGGCTTCTCGGTGCCCGGCGTGACCGGGACCCCGGCCCCGGCCATGATGCGCCTGGACTCGACCTTGCTCCCCATGGCCTCTATGGCTTCGGGGTGGGGGCCGATCCAGACCAGCCCCGCCTCGGCGACCCTCAGGGCGAACCGCGCGTTCTCCGCCAGAAAGCCGTACCCCGGATGGACCGCTTCAGCCCCTGACCGCTTCGCCACCCGGATGAGCTTCTCGATGTTCAAGTAGCTCTCCAGGGCCGGCGTCGGGCCGATGTGGTATGCCTCGTCGGCCAGCCTGGTATGGAGGGCCTCGCGGTCCGCGTCCGAGTAGACGGCGACGCTCAGCGACCCCAGCTCTCTGAGCGCCCGGATCACGCGCACGGCGATCTCCCCGCGGTTCGCTACAAGTACCTTCCCGAACACCCCTAGGTCATCCCCTCCCAGCTCGAGTAGGACCACAGGGATCCCTCGAGCTTCATACGCTGCGGGACCGCGTGCCCGAGCAGCCCGGCAAGCCTCCAGCGGCTGCGGTTGGGGGCGTCCTCGGTCTCTTCCGCGCGCAACGCCTCCAGCGCGGCCGCTATGGCCGCTGCCTCCTCTGGCGTCGGGGCCGGCTCGATCCTCAAAGCGGGATGTTCCCGTGCTTGCGCGGCGGACGCTCGGGAC
Source organism: Rubrobacteraceae bacterium (assembly GCA_035947015.1). Taxonomy (GTDB): domain Bacteria; phylum Actinomycetota; class Rubrobacteria; order Rubrobacterales; family Rubrobacteraceae; genus JALYGY01. The sequence continues at coordinate 11,638 of DASZKL010000087.1, read as the reverse complement.
GCTTGGTGCGGATCATGTCGAGAGCCTTTATGAGGTAGGGTCTCGTCTCGCGCGGGTCTATCACGTCGTCGATGTAGCCCATCTCGGCTGCGACCATAGGGTTGTTGAACTGCTCCTCGTAGGACTCGATGAGCTCCTCGCGCTTCTTCTCAGGGTCTTCGGCCTCGGAGATCTGACGCCTGAAGATGATGCTTACCGCGGCGGGCGCGCCCATGACCGCGATCTCTCCCGTTGGCCACGAGACGTTGACGTCAGCCCCGATGTGCTTGGAGCACATGACGTCGTAGGCCCCGCCGTAGGCTTTTCTTGTGATAACCGTCATCTTGGGAACTGTCGCCTCGGAGAAGGCGTAGAGGAGCTTAGCCCCGTGGCGGATGATCCCACCCCACTCCTGGTCGGTGCCTGGCAGGAACCCGGGCACGTCCACGAACGTGAGAAGCGGGACGTTGAACGCGTCGCAGAAGCGCACGAACCGCGCCCCCTTGACGCTGGCGTCTATGTCGAGCGTCCCCGCCAGTACCATCGGCTGGTTCCCGACGACCCCGACGGCGTGCCCGTCGAGCCTCCCGAAGCCAACGACCAGGTTCTGCGCCCAGCCCTCCTGCACCTCGTAGAACTCCCCGTCGTCGACGACGAGCTCTACCGCCCGCCGGATGTCGTATGGCTGCCGCGGAGAGTCAGGGACGAGCGTCGCCAGCTCTTCCTCCATCCGCCCAGGCGAGTCGGCTGGCTTGTAGTAAGGCGCGGTCTCCAGGTTGTTCTCGGGTATGAAAGAGAGCAGGTAGCGCACGTCCTCGAGACAGGATTCTTCGTCGGGGGCGGAGAAGTGGGCGACCCCGCTCTTGGTGTTGTGGGTACCCGCTCCCCCGAGGTCCTCGAAGGAGACCTCCTCGCCCGTGACGCTCTTTATGACGTCGGGGCCCGTGATGAACATGTGGCTCGTCCCCTCGACCATGAAGATGAAGTCGGTTATCGCGGGGGAGTAGACGGCTCCGCCGGCGCAGGGGCCCATGATCACGGAGATCTGGGGTATCACCCCGGAGGCGAGTACGTTGCGATGAAAGATATCGGCGTAGCCGGCCAGCGAGACTACGCCCTCCTGGATGCGCGCTCCCCCCGAGTCGTTTATCCCGATTATCGGGCAGCCGGTAGAGAGGGCAAGGTCCATGACCTTGCAGATCTTCTGGGCATATACCTCGCCGAGGGAGCCGCCGAAGACCGTGAAGTCCTGCGAGAAGACGCAGACCTTGCGTCCGGCCACCTCTCCGTAGCCTGTGACCACCCCGTCCCCCAGAGGTTTGTTCTCCTCCAGCCCGAAGTTGTGCGAGCGGTGGACCCGGTAGCGGTCGAGCTCGACGAAGGTGCCTTGGTCGAGGAGCAGCTCGATGCGCTCTCGCGCGGTGAGCTTGCCACGCTCGCGCTGGCGTTGTACGGCTTGCTCGGGGGCAGGGTGGGCAGCCGCCTCGCGGAGGCGTTCCAGGCCCTCTACCTTTCCAGCTGTTGTGTTCTCTCCAAGCCTTTCATCCTGCATAGCAGCAGGCATTCTAGCACGCGTATATATGGCGGCTTTCCGGCGAGGAATGCAGGGGAGATAGTAAAATGTAACCTCGGAACAATCCTCCGAACATGGGAAAGGGGATGAAGACTATGCAAGTCTTCGAGAAACTCGCCGAGTACCGCTACGAGCAGATCGTCTTCTGCCACGACAGGGCCACGGACCTGCGCGCGATCATCGCTATCCACGACACCACACTTGGCCCGGCTCTGGGCGGCTGCCGGATGTACCCTTACATGTCGGAGGAGGACGCCATCGTAGACGTACTGCGCCTGGCGAGGGGGATGACCTACAAGGCCGCCGCGAGCGGCCTCAATCTTGGTGGCGGAAAGTCGGTCATCATCGGCGACCCGGAAGACAAGTCCGAGGAGCTCTTGCGCTCCTTCGGACGCTACATCGAGACCCTGGGCGGCCGCTACATCGTCGCCGAGGACGTGGGGACCTCGACGGAGGACATGGAGCACATCCGCATCGAGACCTCCCACGTGGTCGGCGTGGACGTTACCCACGGCGGCTCGGGCGACCCCGCGCCGTTCACAGCTTCAGGTGTCCTGCACGGGATGAGGGCTTGCGCCGAGGAGGTCTTCGGCTCGTCCTCCCTGGAAGGAAAGACGGTCGCCGTCCAGGGTCTCGGGCACGTCGGCTACCGCCTCTGCAAGCTGCTCCACGAGGAGGGAGCGAACCTGATTTTCTGCGACCTCAACCCTGAGGTCGTGGAGCGCGCGGTGAGGGAGTTCGGGGCGAAGCACGTGGAGCCGGACGAGATCCTCTCCATACCCTGCGACATCCTGGCTCCCTGCGCCCTTGGCGCCGTCGTCAACGACGAATCGCTGCCCGAGTTCCGGTGCTCCGTCATCGCAGGGAGCGCGAACAACATACTTCTCGAGGCCCGCCACGGCGAGGTCCTCGCGGAGATGGGAATCCTATACGCGCCAGACTACGTCATAAACGCAGGCGGTCTCATAAACGTCGCGGACGAACTCGAGGGCTACGACAAGACGCGGGCAACCAACCGCGTCGCGCGCATCTACGACTCCATGAAGAGGATCATCGCCATCTCCAAGCGCGACGGCGTACCTACCAACGTCGCCGCCGACACCCTGGCCCTCGAGCGCATTGACGCCATAAGCTCGATAGAGCGCCTCCACACAGGCCACCCCTACGGCCTGGAGCGTCGCCGCAGGGAGACTTTGTAGTTGGGCATCAGGTCTCTGGCTTCAGAGCTTCTAGGGTGACGCCGGCCGCGTCCTCCAGCGTCTCGCGCTCGGCGCCGGCGCGGGCCATGACGCGCAGGCCGTGCAGGCTGGTAACGAGGAAGTGCGCGAGAGCCGTGGGCCTGGATCCATTCGGGATCTCCCCCATCTCCCTGGCGCGCTCCAGCGCGTCTTCGAAGGCGCCCTCGATCCGTCGCACGTAACCGGAGATGCGCGCCGCAACCTCAGGGTCGTGCGGTGCGAGCTCGACCGCCGAGTTCGCGAGCAGGCACCCGCGCCTCGGCTCGTAACCGACGAGGCTCTCCACCGTCCTGCCGAAGACTTCTTCTATCCCCGCCACCGGCGACGGCGACTCTTGGAGCACCTCTACGGCCCAGGTTGTCCGGCTCTCCTCGAAGCGGTCCAATGCAGCGAGGAATAGGGCGCGCTTGTCCCCGTAGGTGTCGTAGAAGCTGCCGCGACCTATGCCCATTCCCTCAAGTAGGCTCCGCATGGAGGTCGCCTCGTAGCCCCGGCGCCAGAAGAGCTCCATAGCCGCCTCGAGCGCCTCCTCCGGGTCGAACTCCTTCGTCCTCGCCATTACCCTACGCTCCTGCCTCGTGGATACTCTACGTCTTACGCCGGTCGGTGAGGGGGATCAAGAAGCCACCCCCGACTCTCGAACAGCAGAGAACCTGGGGGCGCGACGCTCGGCGATCGGCCAGTGGAGCCCGGCGGCGATGATCGCCAGCGCGACGCCCGCCCACCACACGGGCAGGAACCCGCCGGTCCGCTCGTAGGCGACCCCGCCGAGCCAGACCCCCAGGAAAGCTCCTACCTGGTGGGAGAAGAACACGAAGCCGAAGAGGGTGCCGAGGTAGCGGGTTCCGAACATGACCGCGACGAGCCCCGAGGTAAGGGGGACCGTCGACAGCCAGAGCACACCCATGGCCACGGCGAAGAAGAGGACAACCACCGGCGTGGGCGGCAACGTGACGAAGAGCGCGATAGCAGCTCCCCTGGCGAGGTAGATCCACGAGAGCAGAAGCCGCTTGCTGTGTCTCCCCCCGAGGACACCGGCCGCGTAAGACCCGACGACGTTCGCCAACCCGATTATCGCCAGCGCCCAGGCCGCGAGCCCGGGGCCGACGTGCATAGCCCCGTGCCCCGCGTGCGATTGGGACGCCGCGGCCGAGAGGTGCGCGGGCAGGTGGGTGGTGATAAACGCTATGTGAAAACCGCAGACGAAGAACCCCGCAACTAACAAGAGATAGCTGCCGTGGCCGAAGGCGCCCCTCAACGCTTCCCGCGCCGGCAACGCCGGCTCATCGCCGCTCGTCCCGTAGCTGCCCCCACCCCGCAGCGCGGCGGCTAACACAGGCACCACTACGGCGAACCCAGCGAGCAAGAGGAGCGCGGTCTGCCAGCCGTAGGAGGAGAGGAAGGCCTGCCCCAGCGGCGCGAACGCGAACTGTCCCAGAGAGCCCGCGGCGGTCGCGAGCCCCATAGCCCACGAGCGCTTCTCCTCGGGCACGAGCCGCCCCAGCGCCGCGATGACGATGGTGAACGATCCTCCGGCCAGACCAAGGCCAACCAGCACGCCAGCCGTCAGGTTGAACGCGAGCGGCGTGTCGCTCACGGCCATCAACGCAACCCCAGCCACGTAGAGCACGCCGCCCCCGGCGAGGATGCGCGCCGACCCGTAGCGGTCGGCTATGGCCCCCGCAAACGGCTGAGCGACGCCCCAGACTACGTTCTGGATCGCTATCGCCAGCGCGAAGACCTCGAGGCTCCAATCGTTCCCCTCGGAGATCGGTTCCGCAAACAACCCGAAGCTCGTCCTCAGCCCGTAGGAGACGAGCGAGATGACACACCCGCACGCAACCACGAACGCCGTCGCCCGCCACCACCCCGACGCGTTATCACCCCTCATTCTTCCCACCTTACCCATAGAGCCTCACGAAGACCTCCGATTCTCGACCCTGTGACCGCCAGCATACACATACTGGAACGATTGGTCAAATATGAGGCACGGTCGGAGGGATCGGGCCGTTGGACGGGTTGGGGTCGGCGAGCCTGGGTGAGCGATGACCGGCTACACGAGCCAGGCGGCCAGCATCCAGACGACGACCAGGGCGAGGATCAGCCAGTCCGAGGGTCTGGCGCTCATCTGGCGGAGCTTGGTGCGGTAGCGGCCGCCACGGTAGCAGCGGGTATGCATGGCGATAGAGAGCAGGTCGGCGCGGTGGAAGCCGCCGACGAAGATCGGGATGAGAAGGCGTCCGATGCGCCTCGCGCGCTTTATGGCGCCGCCCTCATCGAAAGGGACGCCGCGGGCCGTCTGGGCGCGGGCGAGGCGCTCGATCTCATCTATGAAGATCGGGACGAACTTTATGGCGATGACGAAGACGAGGACCAGCTCGTTGACGGGGACTCCGAGCCTCTGCAGCGGGCCGAAGATAAGCTCCAGGCCGTTTGTCAGGTCCACGAGCGAGGTCGTCAGCATCAGCATCGTGATGACGTAGTAGAGGAAGATCACACGCAGGCCGAGGATCCCCGCCGACGCGAGCCCCTCGGTCGAGATCGAGAGTATCCCCCAGCGCCACAGGTAGCCCGACGCAGGAACCTCTCCTGGGTAGAAGAGGACCTGGAAGAACAGGATGAAGAGGAGAAAACCGAGGAAGAACGCTGACCCCCGCAATACGTAAGCCAGGGGTACACGCGAGACGACCTGGATCAGGACGATAAGAGGCAGCACCACAGCGAAACCGAGGAAGCCGTTTATCAGGAACGAGGCTACGAGCATCGCGAAGACGGCGGCGAGTTTGATCCGGGGGTCCATCCGGTGGACAACGGACCCCGTGTCTATGAACTGCCCGAAGATGACGTTGCGCTGCAGCTCGAGCACTACGCCACGTCCAGTCTCTTGATCAGCTCCCTCTCCAACTCCTCCTCCGTCAGGACATCTGCCGGCAGGTCGGGGAAGAGCTCTCTCAACTCCCTGGCGCCGCTGACGGGTTCGGGAAGCGTGATATCAAGCGACGAGAGCCTCTCCGCCTCGCGCAGCACCTCGCGCAGCGGACCATCCATGGCGACGCGACCCTCGCTGAGGACCACGACCCGGTCGCACAGGAGGCTCGCGTCGCTCAAGGACGCGGAGCACACGACGAGGGTCAGGTCGCGGTCGTTGGCGAGCCGCCGCAGCAACCCGAGCAGCTCCCGCCGACCTCGAGGGTCGAGCCCGGCCATCGGCTCGTCCAGCACCAGGACCGGGGTATGCATCGCCAGCACACCAGCTATCGCTACCCTCCGCTGCTGCCCGCCGGAGAGCGCGTGGACGTATCTGAGCCGATACTCGGGGTAAGGTAGTCCCAAAGCGTCCAGGCTCTCCTCGACGCGCTGGCGGGTCTCCTCGGCGCCGATGCCGGCCGCGGTCGGGCCGAAGGCCACGTCCGCGCCGACGACATCCTCGATGAGCTGCGACTCGGGCCGCTGAAAGACTATCCCGACCCTGCGGCGCAGGGCGCCCCTGTCATAGCCAGGCGCGGCAACGTCCCCGCCCTCGTAGAAGACCTGATCCGGCGCGAGCCGCAGGAGGTGGGCGAAGGCATCGACGATGGTGGACTTGCCCGACTGCGTAGCGCCGACTATCGCCACGCGCTCGCCGCGGCGAATCTCGAACGACACGTCCCGGATCGCCTCGCTCGCCTTCGGGGTGCCTTCGAGGTAGGTGTAGTGGAAGTTCCGAAGTTCGATTATCGGCGCGTCGGGCGTCACGGGCCTGTGGTCTCCGCGCGATGGCCCGTCAGGGAGGAGATCGCGGCGCGCAGGTCTGCCGGGTTCAGGATGTCGCCCTCGAGCGAGACGCCGCGATTGCGCAGCCTGTGCGCGAGGCTCGCGGCCAGGGGAACGTCGAGCCCGACCTCCCGCAGCTCGTCCACGCGCCGGAAGACATCAGCCGGGGTGCCGTCCATGACGAGGTTGCCACTATCCATGACGATAACCCTCTCGAAGAGGGCCGCCTCGGACATGGAGTGGGTGACGTGGAGGACGCCAACGCCCTCGCGGCGGGCCATCTCTCTTACCGTGGAGATCAGACGCGTCGCCACCGGCGCGGGCAACAGGGAGGTCGGCTCGTCGAGGATCAGGAAGTGCGGTCGCATGGCGAGGGCGCCCGCTATGGCGACCCGCTGCTTCTGGCCTGAGGAGAGGTCCTCGATCAGCCGCCCCCCGATCTCCTCGAGCCCGAGCGCTCGCAGGGCGAACTCGACGCGCCCTCCTATCTCCTCGCGCGGGAGCCCCAGGTTCTCGGGACCGAAGGCCACGTCGTCTGCGACGCGGTTCATGATCAGCTGGTCGTCAGGGTCCTGGAAGACGACGGCGACCCGGGACCGGATCTCCCACTGGTTCTCTTCGCGGACGGGGATGCCGTCTATCCGGATCTCACCCTCCGTCGTATACAGAACGGCGGTGAGGAGCTTGACGAGCGTGCTCTTCCCCGAGCCGTTGTGGCCGATGATCGCGACGAACTGTCCAGGCTCGATCCGCAGGTTGAGGTCGCGCAGCGCCGGCACCGCGTCGGCCTCGCCCGTCCGGTAAGCGAACGAGACCCCTTCTACATCGATCATCGCGGGTCTCTAGTAGCGGCGCTCTTCGTCGGAGTGCGTCTCCGGCGCCGTCGCGCGTCCACTGCGGAAGAGCAGGACACCCCTTACGATGACGAGAGTGACTACCGCCGCGAGTACCGCCTCCGCAGCGACTTGCGGCAGAGCGGCCACGACCAGAGGAGGTGTGAGATAGCTCTGAGAACCGAAAGGCAGTATCAACCCCAGCCCGAGAACCCCAACGGAGTTGGTCAGCGAACCAAGCGCCCCCGCCATGACCGAGGCGAAGTCGATGCTCCAGCGACGCAGGCCAGCGAAGACGGCCCACGCCACGACGCCGATCAACAGGCGCGGCACGATCGCCACTATGGGGTCCTTGAAGAGCGGTACCTCAGCATACAGAAAAGAAAATATGCCAAATACCGCGCCGCCGAGAAGTCCGACCACCGGCCCCTCGAGCGCACCGCCGACGATCGCGGGTATGTGCATTATGGTGGCGTTCCCGATGAGAGGGATCGGGACCGGGATAAAGCCAAGGCGCGTGGCTCCGAGGAACAACGCGATGCCGCCGATGATCCCGCCCACGACTATCTGTCGAGTGTCTAAACGGAACACCGATCCACTCCCACTACCACCCGAGTTCACAGCCATCTCTCGTCCTCCGTTTCCTCGACCACTCGAAGTATCAGCAGGTGTATTCCATCTGTCAAACCGTTTAGAGGGGCGGGGTGAAGCGGCCGTCGGCGGCGGTCCATCCCCCGTCCACGAGCATGAACGCGCCGGTTACGTAGGAGCTGGCCTCCGAGGCCAGGTAGACGATCATCCCCACCATCTCGTGGGGCTTGGCCCAGCGACCGAGGATGCTCTTCCCGGCGTAGGAGTCGTACCAGTCGGGGCTGGCCTTGATCTGAGCCGTCAGGGGCGTCTCGACCACCCCTGGGGCGATGGCGTTGACGCGCACGCCGCGTGGTCCCAGCTCGGAGGCCAGCGCGCGCAGCATCTGCACCGTCCCCGACTTGGTCGCCGCGTAGACGCCCTGTCCAGGCTCGACGACCTGGGCCCGGATGCTCGAGAACGCGATGATGCTCCCCGAGCCTCGCTCGGCCATGACCCCTCCGAACTCCCGGATCAGCCGGAAGGTGCCTTTGAGGTTCAGATCCACGACCCTGTCGAACTCCTCGTCCGAGATCTGAAGCAGCGGCTTCCTGACGTTGATGCTCGGCGTGCTCACCAGCACGTCCGGCACGCCTACGCGCTGGGCCGCCGCGTAGACGCTCCCGGAATCCGTCATGTCCAGCTCCAACGCCTCGGCCCTTCCCTCCTCCGACCGGATCCCCTCGGCCGTCTCTTCGACCGCCTCCGCATCCACGTCCGCGCAGAATACCTCGGCCCCGAAGGCCGCGAGCCCTTGCGCTCCTGCCTCCCCGATCCCCCTCCCCGCCCCCACCACTAGCGCCCTCTTGCCTGTGAGGTCGAACATCGAGCGGTAATCAAACATGGGCATCCTTTCCGTAGCAGAAGTACATGGCGGTCGCGGCGTAGAGCTTGCATGTTGTGAAGAGCTCGTCCAGGCTCACCCATTCGTCTCTGTGGTGCGGGATCTCCCGGTCCCCCGCCCCCGTCGTGACGATGGGGACGTTGGCCCACGTGTTCAGGAAGGTCCCGTCCGTCGCGCCGGGCACGCCGTTGTAGTGCGGCTCTTCCCCGGCGAGCGCTCTGTAGGCCGCCGCCATCGCCCGCACCAGCGGGTCGTCCATCGGGGTCTCGGTCCACGGGCGCTCCTCGATCACCTCCAGGCTCGCGTCGAAGTCAGGGTCTTCGGATTCGAGCCTGGAGAGGCACTCTTCGAGGCGGTCGACCAGCTCTTCGTGCGACTGACCTGGTACCGTGCGGACGTCGAGAGCGACGTAGGCGCTCGCGGGGATCACGTTGATCTGCGGCTCCCCGCAATCGGGGCCCATCAGGATCGTTGGCGTCAGGCTGGGATATCCGAGGAACAGGTCTTCGCCGTGGCGCTCTATCTCCTCCCTCTCGAGCTCCTCGATCGCTACCACCAGCCGCGCGGCCCGCGTGACGGGGTTGACGCCGCTGAGGGGCATCGCCCCGTGCGCCATCTTTCCCCTGATCGTCACCTCCACTCGAAGAGCGCCCTTCTGTTTGACGCAGAGCTGGTTCTCTTCGGGTTCGCAGATGACCGCGCCGTCAACACCTTCGGCGTGACCGCCCTCTATGAAGGCCTTGATCCCGGCCATCAGCCCCTCCTCATCCACAGGATGGCAGAGGATGAGTCTGCCGGGGAAAGGCACTCCCGAGTCCTTTATCGCCCGCGCCGCCACTACCGCCGCCGCGAGGTTTCCCTTCGTGTCGCAGGCGCCCCGCCCGTAGATGCGGTCCCCTTCCCGCACGGCCCCAAACGGTGGATGGCTCCAAGCCTCCGCCAGCCCCTCGGTCACGACGTCGGTGTGCGCCTCGAAGAGCAGGGTCTTCCCCTTGTTCTCGCCCTCCCACACTGCCCAGACGTTCGGGCGCCCCGGTGCGACCTCCTCCGCATGGACCTCGAAGCCCTCGCGTTCGAGATAATCCGCGACGTAGCGCGCGACGCGCTCTTCGTTCCCCTCGGCTTCGTCGGGGCGGTAGACGCTCGGGATGCTGACCAGTTCCCTGGCGAAGCGCGCAAGCTCCTCGCAGTCGATCCGGCGCCACACCGCCTCGAGCAGCTCTCGAAACGCGGCGTCGGATGTCTGCTCTGCTCGGGGGCCCGTCACCGACTACCCGATGTCGCTCTCCGGTCCGTAGCTCTCGAGACGCCCCTTCACCGCGTTCAGGAAGCGCAGGGCGACGCCACCGTCCAGGATGCGGTGGTCGAAGGAGACCTCGAGGTTCATCATGCTCCGGATGGCTATGGCGTCGTCCACCACTACAGGCCGCTTGATCACCGCCTCGGCCGAGAGTATCGCTGCCTGCGGGTAGTTGATGATGGGCGTCGAGACCACGGAACCCAGAGAGCCAGGGTTGTTGACGGTGAAGGTGCCACCCGAGACGTCGTCGGGTGAGAGCTCCTTGTTCCTAGCCTTCCTGACGACCTCGTCTATCTTGCGGGCCAGGCCCAGAGTGTTCAGCTCGTCGGCGTCGCGGATGACGGGTACGATCAGGGCTCCCTCCTCCAGGTCCACCGCGATCCCGATATTGATCCGCTTGCGCAGCACGATCCTCTCCGCGTCCCACACGGAGTTCAGGACCGGGTGCTCCTTGAGGCAATCGACGACGGCTCTGACGATGAACGGCAGGTAGGTGAGCCTGACGCCCTCGCGCTCCGCGAACTCCTCCTTGACCCTCTCGCGCAGCGCGGCCAGCCCGCTCATGTCCACCTCGACCATGCTCCAGGCGTGGGGCGCCTCGCGCTTGCTCAAAGCCATACGGTTCGCTATGGCACGCCTGATGCTCGTGAGATCTACGACCCGATCTCCGTCGTGGATCTCCACCCGCTCGGGCTCAGGGGACTCTCTGGCGGCGGGGGCGGCCTCGCGCTCCTCGATGTAGCTCTCGATGTCTTTCTTGGTAACCCTTCCGCCGATACCTGTGCCGGAGATCTCCGAGATATCCACGCCGTGCTCCTCGGCGAGACGCCTCACGACCGGCGAGGAGCGCCGCAGGCGCAGCGTCTCCGCGCTCTCTATGGTTCCGCGCCCGTCGCCACCGCTCGCGCGTGCCTCGGCGACCGCGCGTTGTTTCTCGCCGCCGTTCGCGGCGGCCGGCTGGGCCTCGGTGTCAGCGGCGGGGAACTCCTCGGTCGGGGCCTCGGCGGCAACGTCTTCCCGAGGAGGGGCCTCGTCCGCAGCTGACTCTTCCTCTCCCTCGACCGCGACGAGGGCTATCTCGGTCCCCACGTCCACCGTGGTCCCCTCGGAGACCAGGAGCTTCTCTATCTTTCCGGCGAGCGGCGAGGGAAGCTCGGCGTTGACCTTGTCTGTGTCCACCTCGGCGAGGGGCTCGTCCTTCTCGATCTCATCCCCCTCGGCCTTGAGCCAGCGCGCTATGGTCCCCTCAGTCACGCTCTCCCCGAGCTGGGGCATCGTCACCGGTGTCGCCACTCTCTCTCCCCTCTAGTACCGGGCCAGCTCGAGCATCGCCGACTCTATCTTCTCTTGACTGGGCACGAAGAAATCCATCATCGGCTTGGCGAACGCCGCCGCCGGGACGTCCGGTCCTCCCAGCCTCATCACTGGGGCGTCGAGCCACTCGAACGCCTCCCGAGCGACGATAGCCGAGATCTCGCCCGAGACCGA
>DASZKL010000086.1:0-5555 GCA_035947015.1 Rubrobacteraceae bacterium | reverse complement strand
GCTCGCAAGCTCAACCGCAGTCTTCTCAGGGCTCCCAATCCCAAGCAGGATGCCCAGAAGCTCCGCGCTAGACAACGCCTCAGGACCCTCAGCCAGCAGCCGTTCGCGCGGCCTGAGTTCAGGCGGAAGCTCCTTGATCGTATACCGGCGCCCCATAAGATCCATTCTATTATAGGAGCGACCTAGTAGTAGTAGATCCCAAACTCCTCGAGCATCCGGACCGTGAGCGCGAGCGGCAGCCCAACCACGTTGGTGTAATCACCCCCGATCCACTCGACGAAGAGCGCGGCCCTCCCCTGGATCGCGTACCCTCCGGCCTTGCCCACCCCCTCGCCCAACCGCGCGTATGCCTCTATCTCCTCTGCGCCGTACGCCCGCATGCGTACCTGGGTTAGGGCGTGGCGCACCGTGAGATCCTCCCCCCGCGCCACCGCGACCCCGGAGTGGACCTCGTGAACACGACCGCGCAAAAGCTCGAGCATCCGGCGCACCTCCTCGTCGCTCTTGGCCTGTCCAAGGACGTGTCCTTCGGTGGGTAGGTAAACGACCGTGTCCGCCGCGAGGACGACCTCCTCAGTTCCTTCGGCGACGGCGCGCGCTTTGCCGCGGGCGTTGGCCTCGACTGTCGCCTTGGGGTCTTCGAGCGTCAGCTCGGGGAATCCGCTCTTGCGGGTCTCGAAGTCGTAGCCCGTGGTGCGGAGAAGAGCCACCCGCCGGGCCGACTCGGAGGCGAGGATGAATCGCACGAGCGGGGGCTTCAGGCGCTGAAGAAGAGCCGGAGCTCCCGCTCGGCGCTCTCGGGGGAGTCGGAGCCGTGGACGAGGTTGTCCGGCATGCTCAAGGCGAGGTCTCCCCGGATGGTGCCCGGAGCGGCGTCGGCGGGGTTCGTCGCGCCCATCAGGTTGCGCACCGTCTTGATGGCACCTTCCCCTCGCACTCGCATCGCGACGACAGGGGTCGCGGTGATGAACTCCACCAGTTCATCGAAAAAGGGTTTCTCGCGGTGCTCGGCGTAGTGCTCTTCGGCCAGGTCTCGGCTCACGTCCATGAGCTTGAGCGCTTGTATGTCGAGGCCCTTGTTCTCGATGCGGCGGATGATCTCGCCGATGAGCCTCCGGCGCACGCCGTCACCCTTCACCAGTACCAGGGTCTCCTCCAAGGCTCGCCTCCTTCTAATACGGAAGTTCAGTAACGCGGTACCGCCGCCTCCGAGCGACGCGTGTTATGCCGATCCTAACGTAGCATAATCGGTGTGGAATGCCTGCACCTCCTGCGGGTACGCCGAGGATCGAGCGGCGGACTCACCGAATAACATTCATTTGACCCACGCAGGGCCTTCGGGCCGCAACGCGGAGGGTCGTCCCGAGCGGCTTCCGAGAAGCAGACTGCTCCATCTGTCGGGGTCGTCACCAGCCTATCTTCTTGCCGCTGCGCTGGTCGGTGGTGCAGTAAGGGCAAGTTTCCCACTCCATGTTGAGCGGCTTCTCGCAGTTGACGCAGGGCTTCTTGAGGTCCCAGTTGCACACGGGGCAGATCAGGAAGTCCTTCTCCACCAGGTTGCGACAGTTGGGGCAGAGCACGATATTGGACCTGAGCTCCCTTTCGAGCACAGCGAGCTCCAGCTCGCGCTCGCGCGACTCCTCCAGGTACTCCGGCGGGCGAACGATCAGGTAGATCAAGGTCCCCACGTAGGGGAAGACGACAGCCACGATCCCCCAGAGGATGCTCATCGCCCCGCGCCTACGGGCGTCGGTGTAGGTCCAGTAGACGAGCGCAACCCACAAGATGACGAACAGGAGCAGCACGAGCTGGCCCATGATCCGCAACAACGGGCTCTCCAGGAAGTCCGTTACGACCTGGAAGGGGTCCGTATCCTGCTGGACGAACAGCGCCACTGAGCTCACAGGAGGAACCTCATCATGGCGAAGTAGCCGACGACGAAGGACACGACGGCGATAGCCAGGAGCACGCCCGCGAGCTTCCAGGTGCCGCTATTCCTCACGCAGACCCCTGAGGAGGGGCGCGCCAGTGTAAAGGGAGCCCGTCACCAGCACTACACCGCCCACATTCTTCGTCTCCTCGACGGCCGCCTCAAGGGCGTCTCCGACATTCGTCGCCACCCGGGCCCGCCTCCCTTCGCGGTCTCGTGGACCGTGCTCGCGCATGAGGTGCACGGGATGCGCCGCCCGTTCGTCCTCGGGACGCGTGAGCACGAGGACATGGGCCTCTTTTCGCAACTCGGTAAGCATACTTCCGATATCTTTGTCTCGCAAGGCGCCGAAAACCACCCCGAGCGGCCGCTCGCCGTAGGTGCTCCTCACCGCCTCGAGCGCCGCCTTGATGCCGGACGCATTGTGCCCGCCGTCTACCACGACGGGCACCCCCCGCACCTCGTGCACCTCGAAACGGCCGGGCAAAGCACCGGAGACGCTCCTTGTCGCCTGCCCGTGCTCCTCCTCGGTAAGCACCCGCCCGAGCAAGACCTCCGCCGCCCTGAGGCCGAGCCACGCGTCGCGCGCCGCGTAGGGCGGCAGCTCCCCGAAGCGTGGTGGCTCGTCCTTCTGTGGGGCAGCCTCGAAGAGCCTGGCGCCCACCTCCGCGCATCTCTGGTTGGCGAGCGCGACCACCCTGGGGTCGTCGGTGCCAAGGATCAGGACGGTACCCGCAGTGAGGCTCGCGAGCTTCTCGCGCGAGATCTCCTCGATCGTCTCCCCCAGGTACTCCGTGTGGTCGAGGCCTACGTTGGTGAGCACCACGGCCTCCGGCGCAGCGGCCGTGGTCGCGTCGTGGCGGGCTCCTAGTCCAGCTTCCAGCACCGCCCACGAGAGCCCCTCCCCGGCGAAGATCTCGAGCGCCCCTGCTGTAAGCAGCTCGAACTGCGAGGCGGGCACACCACTCGCGTCGGCCACGCTCATGACCTCCCCCATCGCGGCGGCGAACCGCTCCTCGGTGACGACTTCGCCGCGGAGCATCACCCGCTCCGTGTAGGAGAGCACGTGCGGTGAGAGGTATGCGCCCGCAGGGACACCGGCGCTCTCGAGCGCTGCGGCGAGCGCGACCGCGGTCGTCCCCTTGCCGTTGGTGCCGACGACCTGCGCGATGTGCATTCCCCGCTGAGGCTCACCGAGGAGCGAGAGCAGGACCGAGATACGCTCCAGGCCGAGGGTCAGGTGGCGGCGGCGGTCGAGTTCGTCGCAGACGTCAGGGAAGGAGTATCGGGAGGTGAAAGGATGTCTCCTAGAGATATTCTTCGAGCCGTTGGGTCAGGGTCTCTAGCACGCGGGTGCTCGCTGAGAGCTTCTCACGCTCGCCCGAGACTATCTCCTTCGGGGCCCTCTGGACGAACTTATCGTTCGAGAGCTTGCCACGGACCCGCTCGACCTCGGCCTCGAGGCGCGAAATCTCCTTCCTGAGGCGTTCGATCTCCCCGCGCCGAAGCTCTTCGCTCAACACGATCTCGACCACGACGTCCCCGGCCGCCAGCGTCGCCTTCGCCGATCCGTCGAGCGACTCGACGGGCTTGAGGCCAGCCAGAGAGCTGAACACCTCGAGGTCGACGTCCCCCGAGACGCGGCCTTCGAGCTCGCCCTCGACCCTGGACTCGGCCCTGAAAGCCCGCACAGCGGAGACCGCGCGCTTGGTGCGGTCGAGCAGCTCGTTTGCTTCTTCGTCGTCGAGCGAGACATCGTACTCGGGGAACTCCTGCCGCACGAGCAGCTCATCCTCCCCGAGCACACGCGCCATCTCCTCCGTCGCGAAGGGCATGACAGGGTGCAGAAGCTTGAGGATCCCGAAGAAGACCTGGCGCAGCACGTGTGGGGTTGCGGGCGACGGAGCGGTTTTCGCTATCTCGATGTACCAGTCGGCGAACTGGTTCCAGGCGAAGCTATAGATCACGCGCATCGCCTCGGAGAACTCGCACTCCTCGAGTAGCGCGTCGTACTCGCGGGTCGTCCGGTTGAACTCGGAGAGGATCCAGCGGTCCGATGCGGAGGCCACGCGGGGCTCCTCGACCTCAGAGTAGCCCAGGACGAAACGCGTCGCGTTCCAGAGCTTGGTGACGAAGCTCCTGCCCAGCTCCGCCCGTTCGTAGGAGTAGGCGAAGTCCTGGGTCGAGGACTGGTACAGTAGACCGAAGCGGACCGCGTCGGCGCCGTATTCGTCGAAGAGGTCGAGGGGATCTATGGTGTTCCCTTTGGACTTGCTCATCTTCGTGCCGTCCTCGGCGAGGACTATAGAGTGGACGTTTACCTTCTCGAAGGGGATGTCGTCCATAAAGCGCAGCCCCATCATGATCATGCGCGCCACCCAGAGATACATGATCTCCCGCGCCGTGGAGAGCAGGCTCGTCGGGTAGAAATATGCAAGGTCTTCGGTCTCTTGCGGCCAACCCAGGGTGGCGAACGGCCACAGACCGCTGCTGAACCAAGTATCCAGGATGTCCGGGTCCTGCTCGTACCCCTCGCCTGGCGATTCCTTTGAGGCCACCACCTCGCCGCCCGGACCGTACCAGACCGGGATGCGGTGGCCCCACCATAGCTGCCTCGAGACGTTCCAGTCGTGGATGTTCTCGAGCCAGCGGATCGTCTCGCGGCGCCACGAGTCGGGGTAGACCGTGATCTTGCGCTTGCTTAGCGCCTCTATGGCTGGCTCGGCGAGCTGCCTCATCGAGACCCACCACTGCTCGGAGAGCCACGGCTCGATGACGGTCCCGCAGCGGTCGCAGTGTCCGACCCTGAAGGTGTAATCTCTGATCTCGCCGAGCAACCCCTCTTCGTCCAACCGCTCCACGACGGCCGCGCGGGCAGCTTCCCGGCTCATCCCTTCGAAGGGACCGCCGTTCGCGTTTATCGTGCCGTCCGGGTTGAGGACGTTTACGGAGCCAAGACCGAGCCTGCCAGCGATCTCAAAGTCGTTCGGGTCGTGCGCCGGGGTGACTTTGAGGACCCCGGTCCCAAACTCTGGATCCACGTACTCGTCGGCGAAGATCTCTATTTCGCGTTCGACGAACGGGACCACAACCCTGCGCCCGACGAGGTCGGTGTAGCGCTCGTCGCCGGGGTTGACGACGAGCGCTACGTCGCCGAGCATGGTCTCTGGCCTGGTCGAGAAGACCTGGGCAAAGGGCTGGCCGTCGGGGCCTGGCCCCTTGCCGTCAGCGAAGGGGTAGCGGAGACCGTAGAGCTTACCGTTGGTCTCTTCGTAGTTGACCTCGAGGTCGCTTATGGCCGAGCGATCGCGCGGGCACCAGTTGGTGATACGGTTGCCGCGGTAGATCAGACCCGCCTCGTACAGCTCGACGAAGGCCGTCAGGACCGAGTCTATGTACTCCTCGTCCATGGTGTAGCGGAGGCGACGCCAGTCAGCCGACGCCCCTAGCCGCTTGTACTGACCGAGTATCTGCGAGCGCGCCTCCTCGGCGAAGACGCGGCAGCGCTCGACGAATTCCTCGCGCCCGAGGTCCCAGCGCGTCTTGCCCTCCTCGCGCACGATCTTGCGCTCGACGACGTTCTGGAGGGCGATGGAGGCGTGGTCGACACCCGGAAGCCACAGGG
>DASZKL010000085.1:0-3326 GCA_035947015.1 Rubrobacteraceae bacterium | reverse complement strand
CGAGGTGGCCTGCAAGCAGTGGAACCAGCTCCCTGCCGACGGCTACGAGCTCTCCGGCGACTCGTACGACAACACGGGGCACCTCTCCGGCACCACCTGGCGCCACGTGGCCTTTATCGAGAACCCGAAGAAGAAGCGTCTCACCGGCGACGTTGACCTCGTAGCTCTGGCCGAGGACGTGCGGGAGCAGATCCCGGGCGGGGCGGAGCTCGACGCGCTCGGGCGCTGGAACTTCATGAGCGACGTGTGCAAGCACTGCGTCGAGGCGCCGTGCCAGCAGGCATGCCCGACGGGCGCGATCATCCGCAACGAGTTCGACAACGTCTTCATACAGCCCGACGTCTGCAACGGCTGCGGCTACTGCGTCACCGCCTGCCCCTACGGCGTCATAACCCGCGTCCCCCACGACGGCCGCGCCTTCAAGTGCACCCTCTGCTACGACAGGCAGAAAGATGGCCTCGAGCCCGCCTGCGCCAAGGCATGCCCCACGAACTCTATCCAGTTCGGCGACGTCGAGGAACTCGAGCGGGTCGCCGAGGAGAGGATCGCAGAGCTGCACCGTAAAGGCTACACCAACGCCTTCGTCTACGGCACGCCCGAGATAGGCGGGACCGGGGGGATAGGGGGCAACCACTCCAAGTTCATCCTCATGGACGAGCCGGAGACATACAACCTCCCCAGCCACCCGTTCCTGCCTCAGGCCAAGGTCGGGCAGGCGAGCGTGGCGGGCATGGTGGCCGCCGGAATCTTGAGCGCGGTCGTAGCCTTCGCGTTCGGGAGGGGGGGCTAGATGGCCACCACGCCGCGGACGGGGAACGCCCACGTCGAGACCTCCCACCACCCGAGAACCGACCCCGAGCGGGAGGGGCGCGACTACTACGGCATCCCTCCGATAAAAGAGCACACCTGGACGTGGGAGGTCCCCATCTACTTCTGGCTCGGGGGGATAGGCGCCGGGACACACCTGATCTCAACCCTGGCCCAGCTCCTCGGCTGGAAGGACCTGGCGTTTTTCCGGACTGCACGGTACACAGTGCTGGTGACGATGATCCTCAGCCCGATACTCCTGATCATGGACCTCGGCCGTCCCGAGCGCTTCTACAACATGCTTCGCATCGTGAAGCTGCGCTCGCCGATGTCCACCGGGAGCTGGGCGCTCACTATCTTCGGCGGCCTGAGCGGGCTTATAGCCGCCGCCCAGGCCGCGCGCGACGGCCTCCTCGGGCGCGATAACATCCTGGTCCGCCTCGTCAAGACCTTTATCCCGGACAGGCTACTCTCGGTAGTGGCCCTTCCAGTCGGGCTCTACGTGGGGCTCTACTCGGGCATCCTCATCTCCGCTACCTCGGTCCCTATGTGGGCTCGCAACTTCTTGTTGATGGGCCCGACGTTCCTCTCCTCGGGGCTCTCGACTGGGCTCTCGGCGATCTCGTTTATCCTGCACCTCGGCGACTGGGGAGAGAGGAAGACGCTCGAGGCCCTGCGGCGCACCGAGCGCGTCGCGCTGGTGATAGAGGGTGCGCTCCTCGCCGCGTCTCTGATCCGGATGGGCCGGTGGGGCAAACCGCTCTTCTCCAAGAAGCTCGCGCCGCTCTTCTTGGGCGGCGCCATAGTTGGTGGCATCCTAGCTCCCCTGGCGCTTCTCTCCGGACGCGAGAGCCGCTCGCGCGGGCTCCTGGCCTCTGTGCTGGCGCTACTCGGCGGGCTCGCCCTCCGCTTCGCGATGATCGAGGGCGGAAGGCTCTCCGCGAGAGACCCGCAGGCCACCTTCACCTTCGCCAAGGGGGAGAACCTCCCGATCTCAGAGGACGAGGTTTAGATAGAAGGGTTCTCGGCCTAAGCGAAGCGCACCGACACGCTCTGCAGGGCCTCGAACTCCGCCTCTATATTGTCACCCGCCTCAACTGGGTAGATCGGCGTCAACGAGCCAGGCAACACAACCTGGCCCGCCTCGAGACCTTGGTGATGCTCGGCGAGTTTGTCGGCCAACCACGCCACCGCCCTCGCCGGGTGACCGAGGACGGCAGCACCCGTCGCCTCCGCGACCTCCTCGGCGTTCTTCTTGAGCACCACCGCGACGTTTGGCAGGTCGAGGTCTTCGACCGACAGCCATCGTTCGCCCAGCAAGAACCGGGCGGCGAGCCCGTTGTCTGCGATCGCCTCGAGCATCCCGATCCTCCATCCCTGAGTACGGGGGTCGTTGATCTCCAGCGACGCCGCTACACCTTCCGTCGCAGCCAAGACATCGGCCACGGTCGCGCCAGGACCGGTCAGATCCTCACCGAGCAAGAACGCGATCTCGCACTCGACGCGCGGATGGATGAGGTGCGACAGGGGGATCTCTCCGCCGCTCTCGACCCGGAGGCTCTCGAGCAAAGTGCCATAGATCGGTTCGTCGATACCCAGGAGCTGCTGCACGACCTGGCTGGTTGCCCCGACTTTCCTTCCGACCACCCTGTCCCCACTTCGAACCTTGGTCGCGACTACGGCCGCCTGGACTCGGTAGGCATCCTCCGCGGTCAGATCAGGGTGGAGCGCCGCGATGGGTTCGAGAGGGGCGCGTTCTTGCTCGGCGGCGACGAACGTGCTCGCCAGCTCGGCGATTACGTCTTTATTGGTAGACACTCTGTCGCTCTCCCACTCCAAGTGCGGGCCAGCATCCGCGTTACACGCTGCTACCCTGTGACCTCATCGTAACCCTTCACACGAGAGAATCTTCCCGGATCGGAGTGGCTGTCAGGAGCCAGCATACTCCTCGTCGGTGACCGGTTCCAACCAGTCGGTACCACCTTCGGTGCCTATGGCCGGCGTGATGGCTATGTGGATCATGAAGGTATCGGGACCTGCGCCGTGCCAGTGCCTCTCGTCCGGGGCGAAGTAGACGATGTCTCCGGCCTCGATCTCCACGACGGGCTCGCCCTCCGTCTGGGCGCGCCCGGCGCCGGTGACTACGTATAGGAACTGGCCCTCCGGGTGGGTGTGCCAGTTCGTGCGCGCCCCCGGCTCGAAGAGCACGCGGAAGAGTCCAGCACCGGGGGTGGGGATAGATGTCGCCTCCAGCCAGACATCCCCGGTAAACCACTCCTCCGGCCCGCGCCGGGTCTCCATGTCTCTCGACGATACTACTTGCATTGTGCCTCCCTTCGGTCGTCGCAGCACGCTGGCTTCCTATGGTCGCCAGCTTCTCAGCACGCTCAGCCCTTTTAGGGCTTCGCTTCTCAGCATTTCAGCTTTCTTCTGCTCGACCCAGGCCTTGGCGCGCACTGCGAGATGGCTCTATGTGCGGCGCTCTCGCCTATCCGAGCCCTAGCTGACAAGCTGACAAG
>DASZKL010000084.1:0-2667 GCA_035947015.1 Rubrobacteraceae bacterium | reverse complement strand
AAGGCGCGGCCTCTCGAGCGCGAGGACGAACCCGAGCAGCATCCCCCATACCGGGGCGGTCGAGTAGATGAGCGCGGTGTTGGCCGCTGTGGTCAAGCTCACCCCGACGGTGAAGACCGACTGGGTGAGCGTCACGCCGACGACGCCGAGTCCGAGTACAGGCAGGAAATCCTCTCGCAGGAGTCTGCTCTCCGGCTCGATCAGGCGCAGGATCACCCAGAGCAGCACCCCGGCCGACGTGAAACGGACCGCCGCGAAAAGGATCGGCGGCACGCTCTCGACCACGTGCTTGACCGCGACGAAGTTGGTCCCGAAGAAGAAGACCGTGAGCAGAAGCGAGGTCTCGACCCAAAGCGATGCCCGCCGCTTATCTGGCGCCACGCTAGCGGACGAAATCAGTGTTCGCGTCGAGCTCTCTCACGTATATGGAGATCAGGCGCGCGCAGTTCTCGAGGTCCTCGAGCTCCACGATCTCGTTCGGCGAGTGCATATAGCGGTTGGGGCACGAGACCAGCCCCGTCGCTATCCCTGCCCGGCTGAAGTGGATGGCGTCGGCGTCCGTCCCCGTCGAGCGCGAGTCGGCCTGCAGAGTGTAGGTGATGCCCGCCTCTTCGGCGGCGGCGATCAGACCTTCCGTGACGATGGGGCTCAAGACGGAGGCCCGAGCGATGACGGGGCCGCTCCCTAGAGCGTGGTCGCCGTTTTCGTTCTTCGAGACGCCGGGGGTGTCGGTCGCGTGGGTGACGTCCGCGGCTATAGCCACGTCCGGGTCGAGGCCGAAGGCGGCCCCGCGGGCGCCGTAGAGCCCGATCTCCTCCTGCACGCTCGCCACGGCTACGACCTCGGCGGCTATCTCCTCCTCCTCGGAGAGCAGCCGCAGGGCTTCGAGGACGACCAAGGCGCCCATCCGGTTGTCCAGCGAGCGGGAGGCGATGCGACCGTTGGGGAGTTCGAGGAGGTCCTGATCCAGGACCCCGACGTCGCCGACCGTGACCATCCCCTTCGCTTCTTCGCCGTCTTTGGCGCCTATGTCTATCCAGAGGCTCTTTATCTCGGAGATCTTCTTGCGCTCATCAGCCTCCATGACGTGGATGGCCTTCTTGCCAATGACGCCCGGAACCTCGCCGTCTCCGGTCTGGATGCGAACCCTCTGCCCGACGAGCACCTGCGGGTCCCACCCGCCCACGCCGGTGAAACGAAGGAGGCCCTGATCGTCGATGTGGGTGATCATGAGCCCGATCTCGTCTATGTGCCCGGAGAGCATCACTCTGGGCGCCCCGCCGGCGTTGAGCGTGGCGAAGGAGTTGCCCATCCTGTCCCCTCTGACCTCCGCAAACTTCCCTGCCTCATCCCGCCAGACCCTGGCCGCAGCGCTCTCGCTGCCGCTCGGCCCCGGCGTGGAGAGCAACCTCTTCAAGAACTCGTAAGACGCTTCTCTCATGGAATCCTTTCTAGGGTGATAGAGGATTTTCGGGCGACGCCCCTTGCGGACGCGCGCACCTACTAGGTTATCACCCGAAGTTGCAGGCGACCGCTCCCGAGAGGCCGCCGGTCCTTGCCGACAGAGAGGTAGGGAATTGAGAGATCCAGCACCCCGGAGAACGGGTTGGGATCAAAGCGCAGGGTATGTCGGTCCTCCCAGATGGGCGCGAACCTCGCGCCCATGAACTCGAAACCCTCTCTGTACCATGGATGATCGTTGCGCCCCGGCTCGTTGAGACAGACGAACAGGGAGAGGTCGTCGCACGTCTGGAGCAGACGGAAGTTACGCTCGAGGTTCTCGAGCTCCCGAGCTGACATGGTGCCCCTCAACCTCTCCCGGCGCCGATACTCTCCTTCCCTGAACCTCACCTCCGCCTCCCCCTCCGCGTCCCGCACGAAAGAGGCGTAGTGCATGCTGCACAAACAGGCGGCGTAGGCGTCCTGAGTCTCGAGGAAGTCGAGGCCCTCCCTGTAGGCTTCGATCTTGGGCTCGACGGGGTAATCCGCGAAGGAGTAGGGCCTCCCCGTGGTGTCGTCCCAGCGAACTACCTCGTCGAGCTCCTGCCAGGCGATATCGTGGTTCGCGATGGCGTAGAGGGTGGGTTCGAGCGGGACGGGTCTCTCGCGCCAGCCTCTGGCGAACTCGCCGGAGACCAGACCGTGGTCGTGTTGCCCGACGAGCACGTAGGAATCGGGTCTCTCCCGAACGATCACGCGAGGTAGCTTGTCAGCACGCTCCGACCTTTGCAAGGCCTCCGCTTCTCAGCACGCTTCGGCCTTCGGCCTCGCTTGTCAGCACCTCCCCTATAGGGGACTTTCAGCACGTCGCCCTGCTGGCGACTTGTCAGCTTGTCAGCTAGGGCTCGGATAGGCGAGAGCGACGCACATAGAGCCATCTCGCAGTGCGCGCCAAGGCCTGGGGCGAGCAGAAGAAAGCTGAAATGCTGAGAAGCGAAGCCCTAGAAGGGTTGAGCGTGCTGAAACCCGACGACCGGAGGGAGGAAGCGTGCTGACAAGCTGCCGCAGGCAGCGTGCTGACTAGCCTTCACAACACCGGCCGGCGGTCCACGGCGAGCGGCGCTTCGAGGCCGTCCTCGAGGAACGCCTCCTGCGTCTCGTCGAAGTACTCTGCGGGCACGCTTACAAGCGCGAGGGCGAATCCGTCCGAGAAGGCCCTCGCCCACT
>DASZKL010000083.1:0-2072 GCA_035947015.1 Rubrobacteraceae bacterium | reverse complement strand
ATTTTCAAACCCGAGGCTCCACACCCGGTCCAGGTCATAGTTCGAATAGCAGCGGAAGGCGACCATCGTCTCGGTGCGGGCGACGCCGGGGATCTGGGCGATTCTCTCCGGGACTATCTCGGCGAGGCGCTCGAAGTCCGGGATGCGCACCATAACTACCAGATCGTAGGGACCGGTGACGGAGTAGGTCTCGGTGACGCCCTCGATGCCCAGCATCGCCTGGGCAGCCTCCTGCACCCTTTCTCCCTCCGTTCTTACGAGCACGATCGCCGTTACCACAATCCTCCTCTACAACCCGAACGTAACCGTTCCCGTGAGGGTGTTGTTCTCCAGGAACTCTTCATACTCTACAGGTCCAGCTTCGACGGTGGCCTCGGCGCTCTCGTTCAGCTCACCGGGTCTGAAGCCACCTATCTCAACGGTCGCCATCCCCTTGGGCCGCATCTGCCCGATCGTCGCCGTCTGGGCCTGGCGCTCGGCCCTTGTGTTGAGGATGACCTCGACATCCACCCCCGTCTCGGGGGTCTCGCCGCCGTTCCTGACGGTGATGAAGAAGACCGGCTCGTCCGAGCCCCTCAGGACGACGTTTCCACCCTGGTACAGGGGCCGTCCGGCAACCTCGACCGCCGCGATCTCCACGCCGTGGAGGGCGTTCGGGTCGTCGCGGGCGGCGCTGACGGCCGTCGCCGCCGCCACGTCGAAGCCGAGCTCCTCATAGTCCATGAAGGGCTCGGGTTCTTCGAGGTAAGCCTGGTCGCGCTGCTGGTCCGCTTCGACGAGGGCATCCTGGACGGCAGAGAGGTAGTGGTTCCTGACGAGGGAGTCGCTGAGTCGATAGTCTTCGACAGCCTCGGCGAGAACCCCCGTGAAGCCCTCGGCGTCGCCCGTAGCGGCCGCCGCAAGTCGCTTCGTCGCCTGCGCCCTGACGCCGAGGGAGCTGACCAGATAGTGGTGGGCGTCTTCGAACTCGGGGGGTGTCTCCTCGTAGGCGAGCGCCCTAACGTAGAGATCCTCGGATCTGGTAGCCGCCTGATCCAGGGCCTTCTCGTCGAGCCTCTCCGGGTTCCCGCCGGCGTTTTGCAGGATGCCCTGGAGATCCTCGTTCCCGGAGTTGGAGGATTCGCTCAAGAGGCTATCCGCGTTGGTGACGTACTTGCGAACCTGGGTAGACTCCTGGGTAGCCACGCAGCCCCTGGCGACGAAGAAGATGAACGAGAAGGCCATGACGAGGAGCAAGATCGAGCCGAGCAACGTCAGCCAGGCCGGTAGCGCCCTCTCGCGGCGCTTCCTGGGACGTCTCGCAGCCGACGATCTCTTGGGACGCCCCGATGGTCTCGCGCGGCGAGACTTCGGGGCGGTCCTGTGGGATCTACGTTCTATCCGAAACCCCCTAAGCGGTGTGGGCGAGGGGGGACTCGAACCCCCACGGCCTCTCGGCCACTAGACCCTGAACCTAGCGCGTCTACCAATTCCGCCACTCGCCCACGGGCCCCCTCCAGGAACCGTCTTGAGACGCAAGAGATTGTACCAAGCCGGCAGCGCGAAGGCTACGGCGGCGAGCAGTATCCAACGCGTGGCATAGGCTATAGAATAGAGTCCCGACGGTGGCCGAGACGCGCTACATCGAGGGTCAGGGACGCTACGCTCTAGCCGAGATGGTCGGGCGAGGCGGGTTCGCGACCGTCTGGCGAGCCCGGGCCATAGGGGGAGGTCTCTCCTCCCGCGGCAGGGACGTGGCCATCAAGATCATCCCGGTATACAGCACCGCCGAGCGCTCGCGCGCCTTGCGGGAGGGCCAGATCGCCGAGGCTCTCAAGCACAAGAACATCGTCGAGACGCTCGAGGTCATCCCGGGCGACCACGAGATCTACCTGGTCACAGAGTACGTCAAGGGCCTGCCGCTCGACGAGGCTGCCCAGAGCTATAACCTTGAGGAGATCGTGGACTCTCTGGCCCAGATCCTGGAGGCCCTCGTCTACGCCCACGGGCAGGGCATCATCCACCGCGACATCAAGCCGCAGAACGCCCTCGTGGACGCGCGGGGCCGCGTGAAGCTCACGGACTTCGGGGTC
>DASZKL010000082.1:0-3863 GCA_035947015.1 Rubrobacteraceae bacterium | reverse complement strand
ATGAGCCGTCCATCGGTTTGCACCAGCGAGATAATCGCAGACTCCTGAACACCCTCACCAAGCTGCGGGATCTCGGGAACACGCTCATAGTCGTCGAGCACGACGAGGAGACGATCCGGACGGCTGACTACATCGTGGACGTGGGACCGGGAGCGGGGGTGCACGGCGGCGAGATCGTGGCCGCGGGGAGCGTCGAGGACATCGAGGCCGAGGAGCGCTCCGTGACCGGCGACTTTCTCGCAAGGCGGCGGAGGATCGAGCCGCCCAGCGTGAGGCGGGAGCCGACGGGCGCTGTAACGCTGCTGGGTGCGAGCGAGCACAACCTCAAAGAGGTTGATGTGGAGTTTCCGCTGGGTGTCTTCACGTGCATTACGGGGGTCTCGGGCTCGGGCAAGAGCACGCTCGTGAACGAGATTCTCTACAAGGCCCTCGCCAACGCTGTGAGCCGCGGCAAGCACCGACCTGGGCGCCACGCAGGTCTGCGAGGGATCGAGGACGTGGACAAGGTCATAGACATAGACCAGAGCCCCATAGGCAGGACGCCGCGCTCCAACCCGGCAACCTACACCAAGGTCTTCGACCACATAAGGCAGCTCTTCGCTTCGACGCCCGAGGCGAAGATAAGAGGCTACAAGCCTGGGAGGTTCTCGTTCAACGTGAAGGGTGGGCGGTGCGAGGCCTGCCGGGGGGATGGCCAGATCCGGATAGAGATGCACTTCCTCCCCGACGTCTACGTTCCGTGCGAGGTCTGCAAGGGCCGCCGCTACAACAACGAGACGCTGCGCGTGACCTACAAGGGCAGGTCGATCGCCGACGTCCTCGATATGACAGTTGAGGAGGCCTGCGAGTTCTTTGCCCCCGTCCCGGCGATAGCCCGCCGCATGGACACTCTGCGCGACGTGGGGCTGGGGTACATCCGGCTCGGCCAGCCCGCCACCACCCTCTCGGGTGGCGAGGCCCAGAGGGTCAAGCTCGCGAGCGAGCTCGGCAAGCGGGCCACCGGCAAGACCCTATACATACTGGATGAGCCTACTACGGGGCTGCACTTCGCCGACGTCGAGAAGCTGCTCGCGATCCTGCACCGCCTCGTCGAGGCGGGCAACACGGTCATCGTTATCGAGCACAACCTCGATGTCATTCGATCCGCCGACCACATCATAGACCTCGGTCCCGAGGGCGGCGACGCGGGCGGAGAGGTCGTCGCCACCGGTACTCCGGAAGAAGTAGCCCGCGTCGAGGCGTCGTATACCGGGCGCTTCTTGCGCGATCTCCTGCCTGAGGTTGTGGCTGCGAGCTAGGACTGCGCCTCGTCCGCGGCCTCCACTATCTCTTCCAGGACCGAGCCCGCGACGATGCTCTCCATACCCCTGATGACGACCTGGCTATCCTCGAGGTAGTCCGAGTAGGTCTCGTCGGTGCGCGAGCGCCTGATGATGCCCTCCAGGATCCTCCCAAGGCGGTTGATACCCCACTCCGTGTACCCCTCGGAGTAGAGGGCGACCCGCACCACCGCGTCTACGCTCAACGGGTCCAGGTTGCCGCGCTCCACGGTAGTGAAGACGTAGTCGTACTGGCTCAGGATCTCGTCCACTACACCCCTCGCGTCAGGCATGTCCTGGCTCTCGAACATGAAGACGTAGGATCCCGCAATCACCTGCAGAGCCTTATCCTGGTAGTCGTACTCTCTCTTGGCGTAGTTGCTTATCACCTCGAAAAGCTCAGTGAACTTGCTGCCGTTTGCTCCCACGATCCCCACCTTTCCGCCGCTGCTCTCGCGCCGGAATTCTAACGGCGCCCCGAACCCCGCCGCTACAGCTTCTTCGGTGTGAAATTCACCACAGAGATTCTCAGACCGGGACTCAGATTCTCTTTGAAACCCGGCGGGTTGGTTGATAGGGTAAGACCCGTGAGGGATCAAGGCAAACAAGCGCCAATGGTCAACGGGAGCCAGGTGCTGGCGGCGGGGTTCGCCGCTACCACTGCAGCGTTTGTGACCTCCCGCTTCGGGGTGGCGGGGACCCTCCTCGGTGCCGGGCTGACCGCCATGATCATCACCGGGGGTTCGGCGATCCTCAAGGCGTACCTCGAGGGCGTCACCGGTAACGTGCGCAAGGTGCCGAGCAAGCTGCGGCAGCGGAGGAACCGGTGGATGTCTGGACGCTCGGCAGAGCCGTCGGATACGATGCCAGGACGCCCTGACCTCCGGGACAACTTTATGGGCCGCATGAGGGCGGCCCTCGGCTGGTTCTCGCACCTGCCGCCCCTTACGCGCCGCTCGATACTCATCAAGGGTCTGATAGCCGCCGTGGTAGCCTTCGTGATCGGAATGGCCGCCGTGTACGCCGTCGAGAAGGGCATAGGCAACAGCCTCTCCTGCGGCCTGTGGGCCAAATGCCCCGAAGGGGCCACGCCGGGGATCCACCTCGGCGGCGGAGACGGCACTGGCGCCAAGTCCTCGTTCTCGCTGGGCCGCGCGAAGACGACCGCCGCACCCGCATTCGAGGGCCAGGACCCCACCTTCCGGCAGAATCCCTCCTTCCAGCAAGGGGCTCCTGGTGGTCAGCAGCAGCCTGCTGTCCCCGATAACGAGCCGGGACGCGGGATCTTCGGCCCCGATCAGCCGGCAGAGCCCGTAGCACCTGTCCAGCCGGAGTCGCCCAACTCGGCCTCGCCCGCACCCGGGGAGCAGCCTCTACCGGGGGGAGCACCAGGCCAGAACATCGACCCTTCCGACGCGTCGCCCGCTCCGGCAGACTAAAGCGGTAACCGAGGAACGCCCGTAAGATCCGCCCCGAGCGCGTGGTCGCATTACCCTTTACAATGCCCTTGAGTTGTGCAGGAGGGTCACTGGAGTGGCTCGAAAGGGAGGCTCAAATGGGGATAATGCGGACCAAGTCCATCGAACAGTCCATCCGGGACACCGAGGAGCCGGAATTCCAGCTCAGGAAAGCGCTAGGTCCCGTTGACCTTACCCTTTTCGGTATCGGGGTGATCATCGGGACGGGGCTCTTCGTCCTTACCGGTGAGGCGGCGGCCGGCTACGCAGGCCCCGCGGTGGCCCTATCGTATGTAGTCGGCGGTATTGTCTGCGCTCTGGCGGCACTCTGCTACGCGGAGTTCGCCTCGACCGTGCCGGTGGCCGGCAGCGCCTACACCTTCTCGTACGCCTCGCTCGGAGAGTTTGTGGCCTGGCTCATCGGATGGGACCTCATCCTGGAGTTCACCCTCGGCGCCGCCACGGTGGCCAAGGGATGGTCGGGGTACTTCGTCAGCGTGCTCGAACTCCTCGGGATCACACTGCCACCGGGACTCTATGCTGCCACGGCGGGCTTCTCCCACGACTTCGTCGCGCTGATCGTGGTCGCACTCGTGACGACCATCCTGGTCATAGGAATTAAGCTTAGCTCCCAGTTCAACTCGGTGATCACCGCGATCAAGATCCTCGTGACTATCTTCATCATAATCTTCGGGTTCTTCTTCATAAAGGCGGCGAACCTCACGCCCTTTATCCCACCACCGCAGCCAGGGGGGGAGGACCTTCAAGCGTTCGTACTGCCTAGCCTCCTTGGGATAAATACCATTTACGGTATCACCGGCGTCTTCACGGCGGCGGCGCTGGTCTTCTTCGCCTACATCGGCTTCGACATCGTCGCCACCACCTCCGAGGAGGCGCGCAACCCGCAGAGGGACCTGCCCATAGGCATCCTCGGCTCCCTGGCCATCTGCACGGTCTTCTACATCCTGGCGTCGATAGTCTTTACCGGGCTCAGGCCTTACCAGGATCTGGCCACAGCGGCTCCGGCGGCCACGGCCCTCCAGGTGACGCCCTTCCCGGCTGCCGAGTTGATCGTCTCGCTCGCGAT
>DASZKL010000081.1:0-1884 GCA_035947015.1 Rubrobacteraceae bacterium | reverse complement strand
GCCCAGTCGTAGAGGAGCGCGAAGACCCCGAGGCGTTCGGGGCCGACGAAGGACTTGGGGCGGATGATCGGGACCACGAGACCCTTCGCGCGGTACTCCAGGCAGATCATCTCAGCCTGTATCTTGGCCTGCCCGTAGGGGCCGACGCCTTCGAGCCTGTCAGTCTCGTAGAGCGGGTGGTGGTCCGGTATCCCGTAGACCGCCGTCGAGGAGATGTGCACCACGCGCTTCACTCCGTGATGCAAGGCGGCGTCGAGCACGTTTCGCGTCCCCTCCACATCCGTCGTAAAGATATCCTCCGGGCTATAGAGGGGGAGGGCCGCGGCGGTGTGGACGACGTGATCCACTCCCTCCATGACCGCATTCAAGAGGGACTTGTCGCGGATGTCGCCCTTGATGACCTCCACGCGATCCTTCTCTGGGTAGTCGAATTCCTCCACATCGAGGGAGGTGAGCGCGTAGCCCCTCCTGTCGAGATGACGGATGAGGTTTATCCCCAGAAACCCGGCGCCGCCGGTTATGAGAACTCGCTGTCGATCCATGCAGAGGCGTCTCCTTGTGCAATACGAAAACCGATCTCGTCCGCGCAAACGGCGCGCATTGTAGCACGCCGGGCGAGGTTTCGGGTATCAGGTTACAGTCATCACGGTTCTTGCACAGAGGGGATTCCATAGTTGCCAGAAGACAACGCTCTTGAGGGAAAGACTCAACCTTTGCCAACACATCGCTGTGACGGCAGTATTTACGAGCATCGATCCGGCACGCCGGGTTGAACACTACCGGCAAACCCCGAAACCTGAAGCCTAAAATCTGTATCGCCCAGTCGAGTCCCGCACGACCAGCCGCGCGGGCAGGAGATCCGGCCCCGGCGACTCCTCCCCGCGTAGCCGCGCGACGAGGTGTCTCCCGGCCAACAGGCCTTTCTCGGCGTGGTCCTGGTGGACAGTGGTGAGAGGCGGGGTAGACGTCTTGGCCTCCGGCACGTCGTCGAAGCCAGCCACCGAGAGGTCGTCGGGCACGGAGAGGCCGCGCTCTTGGGCGGCCTCGATGACGCCAAGGGCGAGCCGGTCGCTCAAGCATAGGATCGCCGTCGGACGGGGTTCGAGCGAGAACAGCGCGGCTGCTGCCTCGTAGCCCAACGCCTGGGAGCTTCCCGGGCACTCATAGACGGGCACTTCCTCCCAGGAGAGTCCGGCGGCTTCGAGAGCCGCAGCGTAGCCGGCGAGCCTCGCCCGGCTCACCCGGAGCGTTGCCGACCCTTGCCTGCGCGAACCGGCGAAGCCGGAAAAGGGGCCATCATCAGCGATGCCGAACGCAACGACGCCGAACCTCTCGTGTCCCAGCTCGAGCAATTGCTCGGCGACCTCCCTCGCGGCCGACTCGTCGTCTATCCCGACGAAGGGCACCCCTTCCTGCAGAGGTTGATCTACGATCACCGTCGGCAGCCGCCTCCTCAGAGCGGCCTCGACCAGCGGATCGTCCTCGGCGATCGAGTAGACGACAAAGCCGTCGACGGCCGCGTCCATCACCGCCGAGGCGCGCTCCTCCGCAGAAGAGCCTACCGACCCGGGCACAAGCACGAGGCCCATCCCTGCCGCCTCGGTGACAGCGGCCAGCCCCTTGAGAAACAATACCTGTGCCGGGTCGTCGAAGGCGTACGAGAGCGGGTTCGAGTAGAGAACCCCAACCACGTTGGTTTTCCGGCGCCTCAGTGAGCGGGCGACGGGATCCGGCCCCGCATATCCGAGGCGCCTCGCCGTCTCAAGGACCCGCTCCCGCAACGCCGGTGAGAGCTGGTCCGGACGGTTGTAGGCGTTCGAGACCGTCATGGGCGACACCCCTAGCTCCCTGGCCACCCGCGTGAGCGTGGCCCGGCGCTTCTCA
>DASZKL010000080.1:0-4336 GCA_035947015.1 Rubrobacteraceae bacterium | reverse complement strand
ACCGCACCTGGATCCCGAGAGCCTGCTGGAGGACCTGGTTAACGAGAAGGTAAGTGTCACAGCCGGGGTACCGACGATCTTCTTCGGCATCCTGCGCAAGCTCGACGAGGACCCCGATGCCTACGACCTCTCCAACCTGAGGACCATGATCATCGGCGGGTCGGCGGCGCCGGAGGGCATGATCCGGGCCTTCCAGGAGCGTCACGGGCTGCACGTCCTCCACGCGTGGGGCATGACCGAGACGACCCCTCTGGGCACCGTCTGCCACCTCAGCACCCAGCTTGACGAAACATCGGATGATGAGAGGTACAGGGTACGGGCCAAGCAGGGCATACCCGGGGCGTTTATCGAGGTCAGGGCGCGGGGTGATGAGGGCTTCGTCCCGTGGGATGGAGAGGCGATGGGCGAGCTGGAGATCAGGGGCCCCTGGGTCTCGGGGGCCTACTTCAACACCGAGGAGGGGAGCGAGAAGTTCACAGACGATGGCTGGTTCAGAACCGGTGACATCGTCACCATAGATCCGATGGGGTACGTGGAGATCCAGGACAGAACCAAAGACCTCATAAAGAGCGGGGGAGAGTGGATCTCCTCGGTCGCCCTCGAGAACGCCCTCATGGCCCACGACGCCGTCGCCGAGGCCGCCGTCATCGCCATCCCCGACGAGAGATGGGGCGAGCGTCCCATAGGGGTGGTTGTTCTCAAGGAGGGTGAGGAGGTGACCGAGGAAGAGCTCATCTCCCTTCTCGCGGAAGATCATCCGAGGTGGTCGCTGCCGGACGCGATCGAGTTCGTGGACGAGATCCCACACACCGCCACGGGCAAGGCCCTCAAGATGGAGCTGCGCGAGCGGTACAAGGACTACACCCCCGCGAAGGGTTAGCGGCGCCTTGCGTCAGACCGAAGAGGTTCTCATCCAGCGCCACGTGCCCGCACAGATGCGCGACGGCACGACCCTGATGTCGAACGTGTATCGCCCGGTTGGCGACGGTCCTCACCCGGTGCTCCTGACCCGCCTCCCCTACGGCAAGGACCTCTCCGCCGATACCACGTACTTCGACCCGGTAAAGGCCGCAGCGCAGGGCTACGTCGTCGTGGTTCAGGACGTGCGGGGCCGCTACGCATCCGAAGGCAAGTTCACCCCGTTCGCGCACGAGTTCGAAGACGGTTACGACTCCGTCGAATGGGCCTCCAGGCTTCCGGGTTCGAACGGTGGGGTTGGGATGTTCGGCCTCTCCTACTTCGGGAAGACCCAGTGGCACGCCGCCGTCACGCAACCGCCCTCCCTGAGGAGTCTGGCGCCAGGCCAGGCCTGGGGCAATCACCTCAACGGCGTACAGCGGCGCGGCGGGGCTGGCGAGCTCGGCCTCATGCAGTACTGGGCGCAGACCGCCCTCGCCCTCGAGATCCTTTTTCGCAGGCACCGCGGGGAGCCTGAGAAGATCGAGGAGAAGCTGCCCCGGCTGATCGGGTCGATAGACACCCTTCTGGCGGGCGGCGGCTACGACGCGCTGCCGCTCGCCGAGTTGCCTGACCCCGAGGATCTCACGCCGTTCGTTCGCAGCGGCTTCGCCCGCGGCGTCGACCACGAGACCTGGGACTACCTCAACATAGACGGCAAGTACGATCTGGTCGAGGCCCCGACCTTCCACATCGGGGGCTGGTACGACTGCTTTATCGGGGAGACCTTGAGGCAGTACGAGGCGATGAAGGCGCGGGCCGAAGGGACCAGGATGCGGCCTCCACGCCTGCTCGTCGGTCCCTGGACGCACGGCAGCTTCGAGAGCACGGTCGGGGAGATGGACTTCGGCATCGGCAGCTCCGGCATGTTCGTGAACTACCTGGGCGACCTCACCGCAGCCCAGCTCCGCTGGTTCGACGCGACCCTCAAGGGCAACGAGGATGCTCTGGAGGAGACGCCCTCGGTCCAGGTCTTCGTGATGGGCGAGAACCGCTGGCGCGGCTACGAAGAGTGGCCCGTCCCCCGGTCTCGTTCGGAGCCGTGGTATCTCCACGCTGGCGGCCTCCTCTCGCGCGAGAGGCCGACCCAGAGCGGGCCTGATGCCTACGACTACGACCCCAGAGCCCCCGTCCCGACGATCGGCGGCGCCATCCTCATGGCGCCTATCCACCGCCCGGGCGCGCGGGACCAGCGCCCAAACGAGGCGCGCCCCGACGTACTCGTCTACACCAGCGAGGTCCTCCAGAGCGACTACACAGTCCTCGGCCCCGTCCACGCCACCATCTTCGCCGCTACCGACGCCAGGGACACGGACTTCGTCGCCAGGCTCGTGGACGTGCACCCCGACGGGCGGGCCATCGTAGTCACGGACGGCATAGTGAGGGCCAGCGCGCGTGAGAGCTATCCCGCTCCCGGCGTCATACGGCCCGTGAAGCCCACTCCCATCGAGCCGGGCCGGGTCTACGAGTACGCGATAGACCTGTGGTCGAGTGGGATCTCCTTCAGCGCCGGCCACCGGATACGGGTGGAGATCACCTCAAGCTCCTTCCCCCGCTGGGAGCGCAACTCGAACACCGGCGAGAGCAGCGTGCACACCGCGCGCACCGAGGTAGCCCGTCAGAGGATCTTCCACGACCCCGAGCGCCCGAGCCACCTCACGCTGACGGTAGTTGATGGCTAGAGGAGCGTAGATGAAGAGCTCCGAGACCCCGGATCACGCCCGATGGAGATAAAGGAGCGAACCTTCCTCGTGACCGGTGGCGGTTCGGGACTCGGCGCCGCCACCGCCAACCTGCTCGCCGAGAAAGGGGCTAACGTAGTTGTAGCCGACCTCGAGGGTAAGGCCCCTGGCGACAACGCCCTCTTCGTGAAAACCGACGTCGCCTCAGAGCAGAGCGTCAAGGACGCTATCGCCGCCGCACTGCAGAACTCCGGGAGCCTGCACGGAGCCATTAATTGCGCTGGCATAGCCGCAGCAGAGAGGGTGCTCGGCAGGAAGGGACCGCACTCCCTGAAATCCTTCTCGAGGGTCGTCGAGGTCAACCTGGTTGGTACCTTCAACGTCGTACGTCTGGCAGCGGAGGCGATGGCGAAGAACGAGCCGACCGAGGGTGGGGAGCGCGGGGTAATAGTCAATACCGCGTCGGTCGCGGCGTTCGACGGCCAGATCGGACAGGTAGCCTACGCGGCCTCCAAGGGCGGCGTCGCCGCCATGACGCTGCCTGTCGCCCGAGAGTTGGCGACTCTAGGCATCCGGGTGATGACGATAGCCCCTGGTATCTTCGACACCGCGATGTTGGCCGGTCTACCGGCGGCGGCGAGGGAGTCTCTGGGCAAGCAGGTCCTCTTCCCGCAGCGCCTCGGTCGCCCCGAAGAGTTCGCCGCGCTGGTGCGCCACATAATCGAGAACGAGATGCTCAACGGCGAGGTCATCCGCCTCGACGCCGCCATAAGGCTCGCCCCGCGCTGACGGGGATCTCGTCCGCGCCGCTCTCAGCCATTGCGCCTTCATGTAATCCGCTCTCCCCTCGCGTCGTTGCTTGTTCGCCCGTAGAGCGCCTCGCGCAGGAACTCCTGCCAGCGGATGCTGCCGTAGGGCTGGTCGGGACACAGTTGCGCGCCCTCGCGCCAGGCCCGCGCCGCCCTGCCGGGAACCGGTACCTCCACGAGCCTCTTCCGATGGCCAGCGACCTCGAGGTAGGTGCGTGCAAGTTCGCTCGAGGTCAGTACCTCGGGACCGCCGACGTCAGGGACACGCCCTGCTGGGGGCGCGAGCGCGAGCTCGATGAGGCGGTCGGCGACCTCGCCGGTGTCCACGGGCTGCCCGACGAATCCTTTGGGAACAATCAGGACGGGGAGCCGGTCCAGAATCCGGAGCGCCCTCAGCACGAGGTCGTGGAACTGGGTAGCCCGCAGGATCGTCCACGGCACCGGTGACCTCTCGATGACCCTCTCGGCCTCGAGTTTGACCCTGAAGTACGGGTAGTAAGGGTTGCGGTCGACGCCGACGATGGAGATGAACACGACGTGCGATATGCTGGCCCGTTGTGCCACCCCGAGGAGACGTTGTGTTCCATCGACGTCGGTCTGGCGTGTCTTCCGGTAAGGGTTCGAGGCGCAGTGGACTATGGTCTTGATACCATCCACGGCGCCTTCGAGACCGGCCCCGGTCAGCAGGTCGCCCCTGACGGTACCCTCTCGCCCGCTCCGGCTGAGCACCCGAGCGCCGTGGCCGGCGGCGCGCAGGCGATCGACCACACGACGGCCGAGCACGCCCGTCCCTCCGGTGACGAGGATCTCCGTTCGATCCACTTCACGACCTCCCTTCCCCGTCCGGGACCGACATCGGGGGCACGGCCCTGAGCTTCTCGGGGTTGA
>DASZKL010000079.1:0-2014 GCA_035947015.1 Rubrobacteraceae bacterium | reverse complement strand
CCAGCGCATCCTCCACGTCCGTCATGCAACCCGCGAATAAGGGGAAGCGTACTCCTCCCCGTCAGCCTCGGGACGCAGCGAGCGACTACCGGGCGAAGGTCGCGCACGAGGTCTCCCACCTCTCCCGGCTTATGAAGAAGGCCGGCCATCCGGCCCCACTCGGGGATCCCACCTCAGGGGTCGTGCTGGTCGTAGAGCAACCGGTCGGACCCAGGGTCCTGCAGGCCCTGGATCGCAGCCTGAAGACAGTGGATCTCCCGGATGCCTACATGACCTACACCTCCACGGGCCTGCTGGCGCAAGAGGTACTCGCGACCGAGCCTCACGCCCTAGTGGCGGTGGGCCCCGGAGCGGCCCGCGAGATCGACGCGCTCTCTCACCCGCTCGCACAACGTTCCTTCTCCGAAGCCGAGATGGGCGTATGGTTCGCTTGGACGAAAGGTACAGCAGGTCTCGCCTTGCCAGCCCTCATCCCCGCCCTCAACGACGACGGGGCAAAACGACGCTTCTGGCGAGCCTTCCTCGCCCTGCGAGACCTGACCCCGTGAGCTCGGAAGCGTGGCGGTTCGCCTGATGCCACTCTTGGCGGTCCTCAGATCTCTTGGAGAGACACGCCATTGACCCGCATGATTCTCTGACCACACCTCTCTGATGGACATCTCTCTATCCCTCAAAGGATGACACTCATCACTTCGTTCCCATACTCGCCCCCTTCTCGGAGTTATTGGGAAGAGTCTCGACTTAACAGCGGAAACAGGCTCGGGCCGGGAGCACATGGGTAATAGGCAGCTGGACGGCCCCGGCCCGTAATGGTGGGGCAGGTGCCAAGAAAAAGGCCGCCCCACGCGGGATAGGGGACGAACCTAGCACCAAACCGGAGCCGTGTCATCGGCAGATCGGGCCATATACCCTACACACTTCGGACCATTCTAGCGCCCACGAAAGACCGCCCGGGCAGCCGCCGCTCACCTTGGGTAGCGCATTGCTCTCTCGGGCAACGCTCGCTCAAAGGCTTGCGTCCGCATTACAAAGATTAAGGTTTATTAAAATTTCATTTCGTGAAGGAAACACGTATTCCCCTTACTTAAGCCATTTTTGCGAAGGGGGCGAAGATCTGTGGCGCTAAGAGCTATTGCGTGGGGTTGGCACTTTATCTAAGCTGCGCGGCTTAGGAGGGGGGATTCGTCCAAGAAATCCCCTTACAGAGACATATAGAAGAGCCGGGAAGGAGCCTGGACGTATGCCTCGAAGGGTGCGCTTCATTGTGTTGTTGGGTGTCGTCACCATGCTTGTTCTCGCGACGGGTATTTCGGCCGGGGCGCAGTCTGGTGATATTGAGTCTAAAGAAGCGGAGATCGCCGCTGCCCAGCAACGTTTGATGGAGTTTCGGGCGAAGGAGAGTAACGCCCTGGCGGAGTACAACAGCGCCCTCCACGAGATGAACGAGCTGAACGTGAAGATACAGGAGGCCGACCAGGACCTCGACGCGGCGGAGGATCGGCTGGCCGCGGCGCAGAAGGATCTGGAGAAGCGCGCGTCGGACGTGTACAAGAGCGGGAACGTCGCCTTCATCAACGTTCTGGTCGGGTCCCAAGACTTCTCGCAGTTCGCCACCCGGCTCGATCTGTGGGTGAGGCTCCTCGGCGAAGAGAAGGCCAAGGTCGAGGCGGTTCGCGAGGCGAAGGACGACCTGGAGGCGCGCAAGAGCGCGCTCGAGACCGAGCGTGCCAATCGTGTCGATGCGGTCGAGGAAGCGCTGGTACATAAAGAGAACGCCACCGCAGCCGAGGCCGAGGCCGAGGCATACTTGAGTTCGCTGAACGGGGACCTTCAGGCGGCTATTCAAGCCGAACGAGAGCGCAAGGCAGCGGCCCTGGCGGCTGCTGCGGCGGCTGCTACCAAGGAAGTGTCGCAGCCCGAAGCTCCAGAACCCGCGCCGCAGCCCGAGGTGGTTGACCAGCAGGCGGCCATTGATGCTGCGGCGGCTGCCTTTGCGGCCGAGCAGATGGCCAAG
>DASZKL010000078.1:0-5754 GCA_035947015.1 Rubrobacteraceae bacterium | reverse complement strand
GATGAGCAGCAAGAAGGCTTCCTTGTCCCCCGCTCTTACCCGCTCGACGCGCCCGAACGCCCCGCCGAACTCTTGCATGCCGCGCGAGATCTCCTCGCGCCCGGCCCCTACCTCCCCCGCGCCCACCGCGGCGGCCAGAGCGTTGTAAACGTTGTACAACCCCGGCAGATTGAGCCTCGCCTCCGTCTCCCCCACAGGCGTCGAGAGCAAGAACACCGTCCCGCGTGCCCCGTCGAACCTCACGCGACTCGCCCGGTACCGGGGCTTGGGACGTCCGAAGGGGCAGTTCGGGCAGTCGTAGACCCCGACGTGCCCCATGTACACGGTGTCGTAGACGAGGGCAGTCCCGCAGAGGGGACAGTCTTTCGAGTCTGCTATGTGCTGCAGACGGCCGGTGTCGAGGTCGGGCTCCTCCACCCCGTAGTACACGGGATTGCCCGCCGACCGTCCGAGGCTCGCGACGAGAGGGTCGTCGGCGTTCAGGATGACGGCGCCGTCTTCGGGGACATCTCCGAAGGCCGAGGCGATGACCTTGCCTGTGTAGGCGAGCTCTCCGTAGCGGTCGAGCTGGTCCCTGAATAGGTTCAGGACCGCCAGGATCTTGAGCTCCACCTCCGCGGCGACCCTCGGCACGCTCGCCTCGTCCACCTCGAAGAGCCCCATCTCCGCGGTGGGCCTGCCGGCGAGGTCGCAGTCGGAGATCAGGGCTGCTGTGACGCCCGTGACGAGGTTCGCCCCCGTCGAGTTGTTCACGGCGCCTACGCCCGCGGTACGCAAGATCTTCGAGATCATGCGGGCCGTGGTCGTCTTGCCGTTGGTGCCCGTTATCGCCGCCGAGCCGAGCCGCAGCCGTCTAGAGAGCTTCGTGAGCACCTCCGGGTCCACGCGACGCGCCACGACCCCAGGCACAGTCGAGCCGCCGCCGGTGCGCAGCGTCCGGCTCGCCAGCCGCGCCGCCCTGGCAGCCAGGATGGCCGCCGAGAGGCGCGCGTTGTCGAGGGTCTTGCTCACCAAGCAAAATTATATCTGGTAGCAAAAGTGCTTTCCGCAGAGAGGCTTGTCAGACAAAACCTAGCCGTTCGTCCGGGGCCATCCCGCTCCTGATGCGGTAAAAACAACGGGTGGACATCTTCGAGAACCTGTCGGCCAGCTCGCGGTTAGAGAAGGACGCGCTTGACGCCTATTCCCGGGCCGTCCGGGAGGTGACAGAGAGACTGGAACCGGCTGTGATCTCCGTCGGACTGCCGAACGGTCGGGGCGGCGGGAGCGGGGTCATACTCGGCACGGACGGAGAGGCGGCGACCGCGGTCACCAACAGCCACGTCGTGCGGGGCTTGCGGAGGGCCGGGGGCCGGGGAGGACGCGCCCGCGGCATAGAGGTAACGCTCCCGGGCGGCACCTCGATCCCCGCGGACGTGCTGGGGGACGACGCGCCGAGCGATCTGGCGGTGGTGCGCTTCACGCCGGAGGAGGAGCCAACAGTCGCGACGCTAGGGGAGGCGGGGAACCTGGTCGTGGGGCAGCTAGTAGTCGCGATCGGCAACCCTCTGGGGTTCCAGCGGAGCGTCACGGCCGGGGTAGTGAGCGCCCTAGGGCGCTCCATCAGGGGCGAGAGCGGGCGTCTGATCGAGAACGTCATACAGACAGACGCCGCCATCAACCCGGGCAACTCCGGAGGACCGCTCGCGGACGCTTCGGCGAGGGTAGTCGGCATCAACACCGCCATCATCGGTGGTGCCCAGGGGATAGGCTTCGCCGTCCCGGTATCTGGGACGTTCAGACGCGTGGTTTTCACCCTCGTCACCGAGGGCCGAGTGCGCCGCGCCTACCTCGGGGTGGTGGTCGAGAGCCGTCCGCCGCAATCCCGCAACGGCTTCGAGGGTGGCGCGGGCGTGCGGAGCGTAGCCCCGAACAGCCCGGCCGAGAGGGCCGGGGTCAAGCCGCAGGATGTCATAGTCGGTTTCGGTGAGGAGCCCGTACGCTCCAACGACGACCTCCTGAGCGTGCTGGACGAGTCGGCCATCGGGCGCGATTTCGACCTGCGCGTCCTGCGAGGGGGCAGGGAGCTGACCCTGAGGGTGCGGCCACAGGAAACGCCTGCCGAGTAAGCCTGTCAGCACGCTGCCTTGCAGGCAGCTTTCAGCACGCTCAGCCCTTCTAGGGCATCGCTTGTCAGCACGTTCCCTAAAGGGGACTTTCAGCTTAAAGACTTGTCATCGCGGAGATAAGCTGACAAGCTGAAGGCGAGGGCCTAATTATTAGGCCCGAAGCGTGCTGACGAGCTGCCGACCAGAGGGAGGCTTTCATGCCGGACGTGACGCTGGTGGTGCGGGATCTATCGGATGCGGAGGACGCCGAGCGCCTGGAGCGCGCCCTCTCGCGCCTCTCTTTCGTAAACCTCGTAAACGTGGATTCGGAGAAGGGTCTCATCGCCGTCTCTTACGAAGGTGGAGAGAGGGAGCTCGAGGAGATCGGGGCCGCCGTCCAGGAGGCAGGTCACAACTTCGAGCCCTCTCCCGGTGCGGATCACGCCGTGGATTGAGCCTCATGCCAGACTCATCCATCCCCGTCGCCGAGGCGGCGCGCCTGCTGGACATCCCGGAGGAGGAGGCTGAGAAGCTCGCGGACGCCGGGGGCCGGGTCCCGCTCGAGACCGTCAGGGGCCGGGTCGGGGTGGCGGCAGTAGCGCTGGAGCTCGCGAGAGTAGGCGAGGAGGTGGGCCGCCTCTCGGGTCAGCTCGAAGAGATTCGTGCCTCCAACGCGCGACTTCAGAAGGAGCTCAAGGATTCGGTCGAGGAGCGCAGGCGCCTAACGCAGGAGGTACTGGAGCTGCGGGCGGCTGCCGAGGAGCGGCTCATGCTGATGGAGCGCATCGAGCACCTCGCCCGCATCGAGAAGGAGCTGGAGGAGAGCTCCTCCGAAGTCGAACGCCTCAGAAGCAGGAGGCTACTGGACCGGCTACTGAACCGTTAAAGCTTAGAGGATTTGCATACCGAACGGCTGACGCTGGTGGCGCTGACGCCGGAGCTAGCGCTGGCGGCTATGGAGGACAGGGCAAAGCTCGAGCGGATGCTCGAGGCGCACGTCCCTGAGGCGTGGCCGGGGGCCGACTTCGCCACGATGCTGCCGCGCATAGCTCGGGGCGTCGAGCAGACTTCGCCTGGAGCCGACGCGCATGATCATCCACACGGCGGAGAGGACCACAATCGGGGAGACCGGATTCCATGGTCCGCCCGACCGGTCGGGGACGGTAGAGGTGGGTCCCCGGCTACCGCGGGCGAGGGTTCGCCTACGAGGCGACGCGGACCCTGATCGAGCGTGCTTTCGAGCGACCAGGCATACGCCGGATCACCGCCGAGTGCCTCGACTACAACGTCGCCTCGCTGAAGGTCTTGGAGAAGGTGGGGATGCGACACGTTAGTTCTGCGGGGGAGACGCTGCGCTTCGAGCCGCGCAAGGGATGAACTACTGAGTCGTGCCCGATTTCAACTCAGATCGCGGAACGCCGCAGGGTCACGAGGGTAATGTCGTCTTCCTGTTCCCACCCCTCGCCGGTGAACCGCTCCAGCTCCTCCACCAGATAGGCCGTGAGATCCTTCCCGGACCTCGGGTGCTCCGCCAGGAGGTCCCTGAGTCGAAGGGTTCCGAACATCTCACCTTTGGGGTCGTGCGCCTCTATGAGCCCATCGCTGAAGAACAGGACGCTCTCTCCAGGCTCGAGAACGGCTTCTCTCTCCTCGTAGCCCATCCCCGGCATGAGGCCGAGGGGCATCCCCCTCGCCCGAAACTCGTCGACCAAGCCGTCGTGCCGCCGCGTGCACGGGAGGTTATGCCCGGCGTTGGCGTACTTCAAGCTACCGCTCTCGGGGTCGAGGATTGCGTAGAAGCAGGTTACGAACATGCTGGGAGGGATGTACGTATAGAGAACCTCGTTGGCCTCGGCCAACGCGCGGCTGGGCGCAGAACCCCCTCTCTGGGCGACGGCGCGAAGGACGCTCTGGGTGTTGGCCATGACCAGCGCCGCCGGTACGCCGTGGCCGGTTGCGTCCCCTACGACCAGGCCCAGGCGTCCATCTTCGAACTCAAGGAAGTCGTAGAAGTCGCCGCCTACCTCGCGGGCAGGCTGGTAGTAAGCCGTCAGCTCCCAGCTGTCGGGTCGGGGCAAGTCCTTGGGGAGCAGGGCCTGCTGGATACGCCGCGCCACGCGCAGCTCCTGTTCGAAAGCCTGCCGCATGATGCCGAGCTGGTCGTAGGAGTCCCAGCTCTCTACCACCTTGCCCTCGGGGGAGAAGCGGAAGATGCCTATCCCGTTGATCTCCACCTCCTCACCCGTTGGCGCGATGCCCCTGAAGTCGCCTAGGTGGGTGCCGCGTATCCTCCAGCGGGTCATCACCCTGTCGTCCTCGGCGATCTGGTCCTCTATGGTGACATGCAAGTCGGGGAATGCGGAGTGAAACTCGCCCATGAACCGCTTTACGTCCTCGGGTCCGCGCTCGAGGAGCGACCCGTCTGGCTGGTGGGCGAGGTAGCGATCGAAGATTTCGTCGGCAAGCTCCAGGTCCCTATCGTTGGTGACCTTCTCGACATAGCGCCTGAAGGTGGCCTTGTTCTCTTCGGCTGACACGCTTCTCTCCTTCTTCGTAACCCGTTTCTCCCGGCGGGTTGAGCGCGAGCATCGCCATGATGCCACCGATCCGCCCCCGGCGCATAAGCACAGACCCCCTCCGCCAGCCGGATGCGAAGCGTCTGGTAAGGTGATGGAATTATCCTGTCGTCGTCCTCGGAGGTGCCCATGCTCCAGGTAGTCTCGGTTCTCGGGGCGCTGGCGATCCTGGCTGCCTACGCCGCCAACCAGTTCGGGCTGCTCGGGCCGTCCAACCTATCCTACTCGGCGATGAACTTCGTCGGTTCGGCCGTGCTGACGGTGATCGCGGTGGTCGAGGTGCAGTGGGGGTTCATCTTGCTCGAGGGAGTGTGGGCGATCGTGAGTCTGTGGGGAATGGTCACGATTCTTCGGGACGGCAGACCCGGCGAGACACATTGACCCGCAGACCTACTCGGTGCCTTCCCCGGCCTGCGCGGCGCTTTCGCTGCGTCTCCTCCACAGCCAGGCGATCGCGATAAAGATAGCCGTGGCGGTCAACCCTATGACCCACTCGATGCTCGCGTACGGCTCGAGGTAGTGGTGGAGCACTTTGTCGGCGAAGAACATCTCCACGGCTATGTAGACGAGGAGCCCTGCGCCG
Source organism: Rubrobacteraceae bacterium (assembly GCA_035947015.1). GTDB lineage: Bacteria > Actinomycetota > Rubrobacteria > Rubrobacterales > Rubrobacteraceae > JALYGY01. The sequence goes on along the minus strand of DASZKL010000078.1, from coordinate 508 downwards.
GCGTAGACGAGTATAGGGAACCGGTCCAGCAGGGTGGTTAGCAGCGCTGCCCCGAAGATGACCAGGGGTATCGTCGTGGCCAAGCCAATTACGAGGAGCGAGAACACGACTTCTCCGCCGATCCTCGCAGCACCAACCAACGCGATCACGTTGTCTAGCGACATGACGGCGTCGGCAACGATGATGATCCTGATTGCCTCCCACGCGGACTGGCCGGCCTGCACCTTGTCCTCTTCCTCTTCGTCGCCGCCCGTGTCTTCATGGACGAGCTTCCAGGCGATCCACAGCAGCAAGAGCCCACCAGCGACCTGCAAGAAAGGGATCTCCAACAAGAAGGAGATGATCGCCGCGAAGATGAGCCGCAGGATTACGGCGCCGGCGGCACCCCAGAGGATCGCTAGCCTGCGCTGACGGCCTTCGAGGCGGCGGGCGGCCATGGCGATGACCACGGCGTTGTCGCCGGAGAGAATGAGGTTGACGGTGAGCACTTTGACGAGTGCCAGCCAAT
>DASZKL010000077.1:0-9013 GCA_035947015.1 Rubrobacteraceae bacterium | reverse complement strand
AGTTCCATGAAGTCGTAGAAGTCTCCTCCTACCTCACGAGCAGGCTGGTAGTAGGCAGCGACGTCGTAGCTTGGCAGCTGGGGGAGTGTTTTGGGGAGGAGGGTCTGCTGGATGAGGCGTGCGATCCTCAGCTCCTGCTCTCTGTGCTCGCGCATCCGCATCTCTTGCTCGAAAGCTGGCTCCAATACGCTAAGGAAGTCCGACTCGCTCCACTCCTCGGCGATCTGGCTCTCGATAGTGAGGCTGGTATTGGTGAAGGCGGCGAGCATCTCGACCACCGACTGCTTGTAGTCCTCGCGACCCGACCCCTGACCGGGGAGCACGCTACGGTCGACGAAGTCAGGTGCCATCAGCTCGTCGAGTGTCTCCAGGTCTCCTTTGGCCTGTGCTTCCAAGAAACAGCGGGCCAGGGCCTTGTTCTCCTCCTCCGCCGACATGGAGAATTCTACCTCCCGGCCAACTCGCTCATCTCTGACTACCCTGATATCTGGCGACTCAGCATGCTACAGGACCGAGTCGAAGGCAACCGCTGACCGTTTAGTCCGGTCCCGTACTCGCGCTCGTCTCGTGCCTTGAAACCTATAGATCGTCGTGGATCAGGACCACCTGGACCACCTCGTCGGGGCTCTCATCCACGAGCCGGTACGCCTCTGGGGCCTCGTTGAAGGGCATACGATGCGAGATGAGCTCCTTCAGGCGCAGCCGGGGGAGCAGGTCGAGGGCGGCCTCTGTCCTCCGGGCGAGATCCCACCGGGGACCGAGCTCCGGGTTCATCCGCCCGACCTGGGAGGAGCGCAGCCTTACCCTTCCCCTGTGGAAGTGGCCCCCGAGGGAGAGGGTAACGGCTTTCGTACCGTACCAGGACGCGACGACTACCGTACCTTCGGTGGCGACGGCGTCCACGGCGGCCTGCAGCGCCGCTCCCGAAGAACTCACCTCGACCGCCAGGTCCACGCCACGCCCGGCGGTCGCCTCCAGGACACGGCCGCGCAGGTCCTCGCCGGGCTCGAAAGCCTCGTCCGCCCCAACCTCGAGCGCCAGCTCCCGCCGTCTCTTCAGGGGTTCCACGACCAGCACCCTACGTGCTCCGGCGAGCTTGAGCAGCTGGGTCAAGAGGAGGCCGACCACGCCCTGCCCGAAGACGAGCGCCGTCTCGCCGAGGCGAAGCGGGGTGTCGTGGACTACGTTCAGGGCGGTCTCCAGGTTGGCGAAGAAGGGCCCGACCGTAGGGTCGAGCCACTCAGGTAGGCGCACCGGCAGGGCCGCAGGGACGACGAAGGCCTCCTGGTGCGGGTGGTGGACGAAGACCAGGTCTCCGGGGGTGAGGTGCTCCACGCCGGCGCCCGCGTCGAGGACGTGACCGACTGAAGCGTAGCCGTATTTAATCGGGAAGGAAAAACCGCCGGCCAGGGTTGGCAGGTCGAGCGGTAGATCTTCCGGAACCTCGCCGCGGTAGACGAGCATCTCGGTGCCGTGGCTTATCGCCGAGGCTAGAGACCTGACGCGCACCTCGCCCGGCCCTGGGGGCGGTACCGTCTCCGGGCTGAACTCCGCCGTGCGCGGCGCGCTGAACCAGAGGGCACGGGCTTCGAGCGAGCCGTCCGGGGACGGTTCGGCGCTCACCGCGGACTGTCCGGGTATTCGACGCGGCTGTCGATGACGAGGTCCACGCCGTAAGAGGTCACGGAGGTGTCGGCCAGGATAAGTGAGTTCGTCAGATCTTCGATGCCGAGGTCGCCCACGGCCTCGATGCCGCGACCGAGGATCTTGGGCGCTATGCAGACGGCAAGGCGGTCGACCAGCCGCTCACAGAGGAAGGAGGTGATCAGGGCCGACCCACCCTCCACCATCACGGAGCGCACGCCCAAAGAGCGTAGCTCGGAGAGCAGAGCGCGCAAATCCACCCCCCCACCGGCGTCGGCCGGCAACTCGAGGACGGTTGCACCCAAGGAGAGGGCTTCCTCGCGCCGCCTCGTGGGGGCGCGTTCGGTGACGGCGAGGACGGTGCCCTTGGCTGCCCCGTTGGCGAGCACGGCGGCAGAGAGCGGCGTGCGCAAAGAGCTGTCCACGACGACGCGCAGGGGGTCGTCCCCAGCAACTAGGCGAACCGTCAGACGAGGGTCGTCAGTGCACGCCGTGCCGGCCCCGACCATGACCGCGTCGTGCTCGGCACGGAGCTGGTGGGCGAAGCGCAGCGACTCGGGGGCGCTGATCCAGCGCGAACTGCCGTTCGCAGCCGCCAGGCGCCCATCGAGCGTCTGCGCGTAGCTTACGGTGACGGTAGGGCGGACTATCGATCCTCCTCTCGGCTTTGGCAGCTAAAAGGTTAGCACGGTTGACCGAGCCTACCACGCACGATCTCTTACGGGCCCCTATACTGCATCGGATGCCCCGGAGCGAGAAAAACACAGTGGACCGGATACTGCTCGAGGGCATGGTCTTCTACGGGCGTCACGGCACGCTCCCCGCCGAGCTCGAGCTGGGCCAGCCCTTCGTCGTTGATGTCGAGCTGCGTCTGGACCTTCGTCCCGCTGGCCTCTCCGACGACCTGGCGCAGACCGTAGACTACGGCGAGGTTCATCGGCGGACTCGGGAGATCGTCGAGGGGAAGCCCGTCAAGCTGACCGAGACGGTCGCCGAGAGGATAGCGACGGCAATACTTGAGGATCATCCCTCGGTAGAGGCGGTCCGCGTCAAGGTCGCCAAACCGCACGTCCGCCTCGCCGACACGGTGCTCGCGGGCTCGGCGGTCGAGATCCTGCGCCACAGGGGCGCAGCTCCGACCTAGACCCACGCCGACGAACCGCCCGTAGAGCGGGTGCGTATCTTATGGCATGAGTACATCCTACCGATCTCCGTCTACTCCAAGAAACGGTGCGTTTGTATGATGAGTGGCCTATCGTCACCTTACTAGTAAGGTATGATGGCTATGACGAGGACGCATGGCTTTGGATAACGTCTCTCAACTGCCCACCCTGGACTCGAAAAGCGAGGCAGCGCCGGGGCGCCCGGAGCGGGTCGAGGTCCTGACGCGGGTGTGCGTGGATGAGTTGCTCGAGGCCTTCGGGCTGGGAGGGGTGGGCCGCGGCCGGCGCCCTCTGGAGTTGCTCTCCCGGGTTCCGGCGAAGCGGCTGGCGCGCCAGGTCGCGACCTACGACGAGATCGTGGGCGAGTCCGGGCTCGCGGCGGGCGGCACCTGGGCGCTGGGGCGTATGGCCCGGCGCGTGGAGGTCGAGGGCAGGGAGAACGTGCCGGCGGACGGGCCACTGCTGCTCGTCGCGAATCACCCTGGGCTTGCCGACGCTCTCGCCCTCTTCGCCACGGTGCCGAGAGAGGACCTGCGCGTGGTGGCGGCCGAGAGGCCGTTTCTGGCGGCTCTCCCCAACACCTCGCGGTACCTGATCCCCGTGTCGGAGGCGTCCCATCCAAAGCGATTCGGGGCCGTCCGGATCGCCACGCGGCACTTGAAAGGCGGCGGGGCGATTCTGACCTTCCCCGGCGGCAGGATCGAACCCGACCCGGCGGTGCTGCCCGGCGCGCTCCAGGCGCTGGAGCGCTGGTCCGAGAGCCTCGACCTCTTCGCGCGTCTCGTCCCCGACCTCACCGTAGTCCCTGCCGTAGTCAGCGGCGTGCTCTCCCCCACCGCACTACGCAACCCCCTGATCTTCGTGCGGCGCCGGCCTCGCGACCGGGAGTGGCTCGCGGCCTCGATCCAGATGATGACGCCCGCGCTGCGTAACGTCACCACGCAGATCGCGTTCGGAGGACCCGTTCATAACGGAAACGTCCCTGAGAGGACGGTCAGAGAGGCTGTGCTCGAAGAGGCGCGGCGCCTTATCGAGCGCTACGAGGCTCGGTAGCTCTTATGAACTTCGCGCGGCGCGGATCGCCGCTCGTGTTCCTCTTCGTCACGGTCTTCGTGGACATGGTCGGATATGGGCTCGTGATACCGCTCCTCCCGTTCTACACGCGGCAGCACGCCGCCGGGGCGGCGCTGGTCGGCCTGCTCGGCTCCCTCTACGCCGCGATGCAGTTCGTCGGCGGGCCGTTCCTGGGAGGCCTCTCGGACCGCGTCGGGCGCCGACCGGTACTTATCCTCTGCCTGCTCGGTGCGTCGTTCGCCTACCTGCTGCTCGGACTGGCGGAGACGCTGGTCTTGCTCTTCGCCGCCGTCGTGCTGGCCGGCGCTGCAAGCGGGACACTGGCAACGGCCCAAGCCTACATAGCTGACAGCACCCCACCCGAGCGCCGCGCCCAAGGGCTGGGCCTGATCGGGGCCGCCTTTGGCCTCGGCCTCATGGCCGGCCCTGCCCTGGGTGGCCTCCTGAGCCTCTACTCGCTCCATACCCCGGCCTTCGCGGCCTCAGCGCTGGCGCTCGCCAACGCGACGTTCGGTCTACTGATACTGCCCGAATCACTGCTACCCAAACGCCGCATGCCGACCCCCATCCTCCGCCTCAACCCGGTCTCGCAACTGCACAGGGTCCTGGGCCTAGGGAGCATCCGTGGGCTCTTGCTGACGGTCTTCCTGCTGAACCTTTCCTTCGCCGGGCTCTTGGTCAACTTTCCGCTCTTCAGCAATGCACGCTTCGGGTGGGGTGCGACGGCCAATGCCTTCTTCTTCGCGTTCGTGGGCGTATGTGCCGTGCTTACGCAGGGGGTTCTCATAGGCAGGCTGCAGCTGCGCCTCGGAGACGAGCGACTCCTGCTCCTCGGCATCTCCCTGGTGGCGCTCGACCTCGGGCTCGTGGCGCTAGTTCCCTTCGGTTTCCTGCTCTACCCTGTCGTGGGAGTGCTGGCGTTGGGTGTGGGTCTCGCCATCCCTGCTCTGACGGCCCTCATCTCGTGCCGGGTCTCAGGACGCGAACAGGGCAGACTCATGGGTGGCCTGCAGGCCATCCTAAGCCTTACCCTCATCGTGGGGCCGGTGATCGCGGGCCTAGCCTTCGATCATCTCGGTGTCCCGGCGCCGTACTGGATCGGCGCCCTGCTCGCGGCGCTGGCCCTGCTGGTGGCTGTCGCGGGCCCGCTGGCGAAACGGAGAATGATGAAAAGCAGAATCGACGCCTTAACCGAGTGGGACTCGTGACGAAGCCTCGTCACGAAGGTTGGAGTCTCCGGCGGTCCGCCGGCATCCTACGCTCGATCCTCATGTACTACGGCGTCCCGTGGCGCAACCGCGCCATGATGCGCTTCTACGCCCAGTACGTCCGCCCCGGCGACCTCTGTTTCGACGTCGGCGCCCACGTGGGCAACCGGCTCAGGGCCCTGTCCAAGCTGGGCGCGCGGGTAGTCGCCCTCGAGCCGCAGCCGCAGTGCATGCTCCTGCTGCGCCGCTGGTACGGCCGTTATCCGAACGTCGAGCTGCTGGAGAAGGCCGTGGGGGCCGCGCCCGGCACCCGTACACTGTTCGTCAGCGAGCGCACGCCCACGGTAACGAGCCTCTCTGCGGACTGGATCGCGGCCGTTGGGGCCACGCCGGGGTTCTCCGGGGTGACCTGGGACCGCGGCATCCCCGTACCCGTCACCACGCTCGATGAGCTGATCGCCCGATACGGCGAGCCGGCCTTCTGCAAGATCGACGTCGAAGGCGCCGAGCTCGACGTGCTCCGCGGTCTGTCGTACCCGCTCAAGGCCCTGTCGTTCGAGTACATCCCCGCCGCAACCGACGCCGCCGTAGCGTGTATAGGGCGACTGGGCGAGCTGGGACGTTACGAATACAACTGGTCGCCCGGCGAACTGCCGCGCCTGCGTTCGTCCACCTGGCTCGACCCCGCCCGGATGGCGGAGATCCTGCGGCACATGCCGACGCGCGAGCGGTCCGGCGACGTATACGCCCGTCGCCTCGGACTGGAGGGTGAATAGCGACCATGACCACCTCACGAACCTCCGCCGACACCGCACTCCGCGTAGGCATCGTCCTGCTCACCCTGGCCACCGCCCTCATTCACCTGCAGCTCGCCTTCCCCGACCCCGCGTTCATCCTCAACGGCCTCGGCTACCTCACGCTGCTGGCTGCGCTTTACATGCCGGTCCCGCGGCTGGCTCGTTATCGGAACGTAGTGCGGTGGGTCTTGATAGGCTTCACCGCGCTCACGATCCTCCTCTGGATCCTGCTCGGGGCGCGTACCCCGATCGGGTACGCCGACAAAGCTATCGAGGTCGTCCTGATCTTACTGCTCCTGCTCGAGGCACGCCGCTCCGATTAGCCAGTTAGCACGCTGGCTCCCTACGGTCGCCAGCTTCCCAGCACGGCGCTCTGGCTTCGCCAGGCGCCTTGTCAGCACGCCTGCTTCGCAGGCTTTCAGCACGCTTGGGACCTAAAGGTCCTCGCTTGACAGCATGTCAGCTTTCTCTCTGCCGCTCGGTTCCTACCCGGTTGCACTTGAAGGGAGGAAGCAACGAACCGAGCCTTCCTAGCTGACAAGCTGACAAGTCGCCAGCAGGGCGACGTGCTGAAAGCGAGGCCGAAGACCGAAGCGTGCTGACAAGCGAAGCCCTAAAAGGGCTGAGCGTGCTGAAATGCTTCAAGCAACCCACCGCCACGTGGTGAACAGCGCGGTGAGCGCCACGCCGGTAGTGGCGCTGAGAAGCAGCCAGAGAATGAGGACTGGCCTGGCGCGCGAGAGCAGGTAGCCGAGCACTAGAAAGACCGGGAACGCCCCCAGCACGAAGCGCGGCAGGCTCATGAGTGGGAAGGAGGGCGCCGGCGTCAGGACCGGCAGCAGGACGACGATGAGCGTGTAGAGCGAGAGCCCGGGCGGTAGCACGGCAAACCCGACCACCATGAGGACGAGGAAGAGGACGAGGAACGCGAGGTTCAGCGTATTGGAGGCCTCGAGGGCCGGCGTGGCCGAAGTGCTGAGGAAGAGCGTCTCCGGGTCGAACAGGTACCTCGCCCCCTCCCGGGCGGCCTGCCAGGCTCTCGAGAGCGTCGTGACGGGGTTGGTGAGCTCGCGTCCCCAGTACTCGCCCTGCTGGCGGGCGAAGACGAGTGGATCTCCGAAGCGTCCCCACAGAAATGCGACGTACGCAAGGAGGCCCGCCGGTATCAGAGCTAAACCTGCGAGGCCCTTCATGCCGAACTCGCGCCGGTATCGGAGCCACTCGATGAGGAGCGGGACGAGGAGAATGATGCCGAGGCTGCGGGTCGCGGCGGCTAGAGAGCCCAGCATCCCGGCGAGCAGGAGGTTGCGGCGAAGGTGGGCCGCCCAGTAGGCGCCCGTGGTGAGCGCAAGGAAGAGCGCCTCGCTATAGACGGCGTTCAGGAAGAATGCCGTCGGGAAGAAGGCCAGGGCCATCGTGGCAGCCCTGGCGGCGCACGAGCCGTAGAGATCCTCCGCGATGCGGTAGAGGAAGTACAACGCCAGGAGGGTGGCAGAGAGCGAGACCATGACCCCCCACAACGCCGGCCCGCTCCCGAGGGCGACCCCCAACCTCACGAACATCGGATAGAGCGGGAAGAAGACTGTCGAGGTCGGCGCCCTCTCGCCATAACCCCCAATGGCTATCTCCGAGTACCACGCGCCATCCCAGTGAGCCCAGTAGTCGAGAGCGCCGCGCGGCTCAAGCGGATCGCCGGCAGGCGCCGCCTGGGGGAGGTAGGCGGCGGCCAACGCGCCAACGCCCATAAACAGCAGCCGCGAGAGGGCGAAGACCGCCAGAACGAAGGTCCAGGCTTCCCTGGTCGAGGGCTCCTTAGTAGCGGAGGTTAGGGCCACGGCTAATAGCCCACCACGCCGCGCAGAAGGAGAGAACGGCGAGGAGGAGGACAACGGCGAGCGTGGGATAGGGGTTCAGGTCTGAGGTCTCGAGGGCGGCGTAGCGGGCGGCGTCCACCATGTGGAAGATCGGGTCGAAGAGCGTCGCTATCCGCAAGGCCGGCGGGAGCATGTCCACCGAGTAGAATACGCCACCAAGGAAAGCCAGGGGCTGGATGACCACGTTCGAGAGGAAAGAGATGTGGTCTATCCTGGTCGCCAGGGCGCCAACCATGGTGCCTATGGATGAGAAGGTGAAGGAGGAGAGTAGCCCGATGAGCAGCAGCAGTCCGGGGTGCTCGACGGTTATCCCGACGAACGGCGCCCCCACAACGAACACCCCGATGCCCATCGCGAGGCCCCTCAGCGTTCCGCCCAAAGAGTAGGCCAGCGCGATCTGGAGATCGCTCATCGGGCTGATCAGGACCTCGTCTATGTAGCGCTCGCGCTTGGCGTCGAAGACCGACCACGAAGAGTTCATCTGGGAGCCCGTGATCAGGCTCATTAGCGCAACCCCCGGCAGGATGTACTCGAGGTAAGGTATGCCGTCCACCTCCCTGATGCGCGCCCCCAGTGCCACCCCGAAGACGACCACGTAGAGGAGCGAGGTGAGCAGCGGGGGGATGATGGTCTGCATCCAGACCCTGGTGAAGCGCAGGACCTCCCGTGAGAGGAGCGTTCGAAAGGATCTATCTACCAGCATCGCGCCCTACTACCTTCAGGTATACCTCCTCGATGTTCCCCGCCCCGAGGCTGTTTTTCAAGCCCGCGCTCGTGCCCTGAGCCGCGATCCGACCACCGGAGATGAGCGCTATCTCCTCGCACAACTCCTCGGCTTCCTCGAGATAGTGGGTCGTCAGGAGTATCGTCAGCCCGCCGCGGTTGAGCTCGCGAATGTACTCCCACAAAGAGTAGCGCAGCTCCACGTCCACCCCGGCAGTCGGCTCGTCCAGGAAAAGCACTCTAGGGTCGTGCATGAGGGCGCGGGCGAACATGACCCGCCGCTTCATCCCGCCGGATAAGGTGTTGACCCTATCTCTGCGCTTGTGGGTGAGAGCGAAGCGCTCGAGCAGCTCTTCGGTCCTCTCTGTGGCCTTCTCTTTCAGGACGCCGTAGTAGCCGGCGTGGTAGAGCATCGTCTCCTCGACGGTCAGGAACTTGTCGAGGTTTATCTCCTGCGGGGAGACCCCGATCATGCGGCGCGCCTCCCTGAACTCCCGGTAGGCATCCTTGCCGAAGACCTCGACTGTCCC